>JANPOR010000075.1:0-3211 GCA_031428075.1 Hymenobacter sp.
CCAAGCGCCGGGCCGAGCCCGGGCCCGTGGGCGCGCAACACGAGAAAGCCCGTTTGCTGAGCAACAAAACGCATTACAGCCCCACCGACCCCGACGCGCGCATTTCCCTCAAGCCCGGCAAAGCCCGGGCCCTGAACTACCGCTGTAGCCTGGCCGTGGACACCGCAAAAGGCGTCATCAGCCACGTGCAGGTCGACTTGGCCGATAGCCGCGACAGCCTCCACCTGCCCCGACTGCTCGCCGGCCTGTAGCAGCGATTACGGAACCACGAGCTGCGCGTGCGCGAGCTGTTGGCCGACGCCGGCTACGCCAATGGCTCGAACTACGCGCTGCTCGAAGCCGCGCACATCACGGCCTGGATACCCGTGTTCGGCCAGTACAAAGCCGAAACGCGGGCTTTACCTACGACGCCCCCACGGACGCTTACACCTGCGCGACGGGCAAGGTCCTGCCGTTTCGTAAGTACGACACCACGGCCGACGGCCACTGGAGCAAAATCTATTGGGCCACCTGTCAGGACTGCCAGCAGTGCCCGTTGAAGCCCACCTGCGTGCCCGGGGCCAAGCGCAAACAACTCACCCGCACCATCTACGCTGCCCCCTACCGCCGGGCGTGGCAGCGCCAGCAAAGCCGGCGGGGGCAGCGCATGCGGCGGGTCCGGCAGAGCACGGTCGAACCCGTCTTTGGGAACCTGCTGCACCACTACGGCCGGCGGCGAATGAACGTGCGGGGCCAGGCCGGGGCCCACAAAACCATGCGGCTCACGGCTGTGGCCTACAACCTCAAAAAGCTGCTCAAGTACCGGTTCCAACAGCAAGTGAATGCCGTGGTGGCCTTGCCACAGCCACTCCTGACGGCGAATGCACGCGCTTGTCGGCGAAACAGGCACCCCGAAGCGCCCATTCGGGCACTCGCAAAGTCGCTACCCACAAAAGGAACCGCCTAAACCGAGTTCTGCAACAGTCACTACCGTTTCGCTGAACGCCAGCTCATCACAAAGCTTTGTGCTTGAATGCCCCGTACCGCTCCCCCAACTCATTCGCCTCCTTCAACTGCTCGGGCTCCTGTTCGTCGTTTCCCTCCCTAGGGGATGACCCAGCCGGGAACATCAGCGGGACCCAGGTGCTCGCGGCAAAACCCGTAGTCCACGACTAAGCAACCGGCCGCGGGCGTCCGGAGCTCTTGCAAGTTGTCGCCCTTGTAGTTAAACCACGGGACCTAAACCATTGGATCTAAACTATCTCGGCTGCGTATGTAGACTGGGCCACAACGCTTAAGCGTGGCCGGCGCACAGCGAGCACTTATCGTTATTGGTCTCTCCCTTTTCACACCTTAAAAAATGGCTACCTCCTCGTCCTCTAACCCCGCGAAAGCACCGGCTGCTGCCCGCCCGCGTAGTCCCAAGGGCGCCTACACCGACCCCGCGCTGCGCGAGCAACTCAAAGCGGTAATCCAAGCTGGCGACAAGGGCGGAAACCCGGGCCAGTGGAGCGCGCGCAAATCCCAGTTGCTGGCCAATGAATATAAAAAGGCGGGGGGTGGTTACCAGAACGAGGCGCCCACTGCGGCGCAAGCGCACCTGACCGAGTGGACCGAACAGGAATGGCAAACCAGCGATGGCCCGCCCGCCAAGCGCGCGGGCGGGACCACCCGCTACTTGCCCAAAGAGGCCTGGGACGCGCTAACCCCCGCGCAAAAAAAGGCCACCAACGCAAAAAAGCAAACCGGCTCCCGTGCCGGCGAGCAACACGTCGCGAATACCGCAGCGGCTAAAATCGCTCGCACGCAGGCCGACCACGGAGACGACCACTAGAGCGAGTAGCCGACGAGCACCTGCTGTTTAGGTCCACTTGGTTCCGTTCAAGCGCAACCAACGCCTGGCTGCTGCCAATCCTCCCCCGACGCTAGCCGCGCCCAGTTCCAACACGACGGGAACGGGACGGCCGCTGAACTGGTAAAATGGCTCCGCACGGCAGAGTCTAAGTCCGTGGGTGCCGACAGTGGTGATGGCACCCGCGTCGGGCACCACTCGGCCGCGCACCTGGTTAAAATTTTGCACAAAGGGCCAGCCCATCGCTACTTGGAAGACATGGTGCAACTCGGCCAGCGACGTATCGCCTCGGACAAGCACGCGCCGGTAGATGTGCGGGCTGATGCCCACCAGGTGAATCTTGAGCTGGTGGACCGCCACTAGGCGGTTGTCGCCGACGACAGAAGGTGGTACAACGGGTGAAGGCATAGCGTTCACCGACTGTGATGAACGCCCAAGTTAAGCCAGCAGATGGTCGACTGCCACTGCCCCACACTTTTTGATGCTCTCTGAACTGTACGCGGACCACAGAGTCCGCGCTACATCGCCTTATACTCGTTCCAACTCTTAATCTTTAAATCCTTCATCTCCAGCGTGCAGAAGGCCTGAATAAATGCTTTCGCCAGCCGCGCATTGGTCAGCAAACCAACCCCAAAATCCACGGCCGTGCGGCGAATTTTGTAATCGTTATCTAACTCGCCTTTCGACAGGTTTTTCGGGATATTAATGACCAGGTCAATTTTCTTCTCTTTCAAATACGTCAGCACATTTGGCTCCATTGCATCGTCGGGCCAGAAGAGGAGGATGCTGGGGATGCTGTTTTCGGCGAAGAAGCGGTACGTGCCTTGCGTGGCGTAAATCTGGTAGCCTTTTTTCACGAGCAGCTCGGTGGCCGCGAGCAGGGCTACTTTCGACTTGATGGGGCCGCCGGAAATGAGCACCGTCTTCTGCGGGATTTTATAGCCCACGCTCAGCATCGATTTCAGCAGGGCTTCCTCGGCGGTGTCGCCTAAGCAGCCGACTTCACCGGTGCTCACCATGTCCACGCGCAGCACCGGATCGGCGCCGGGCAGGCGGGTGAAGGAGAACTGCGGGGCCTTCACGCCCACGAAGGGCAGGTCGTAGACCCGCTCGCTTTCGTCGCGCGCCATGGGGCGACCCAGCAGGATTTGGGTGGCCTTTTGGATGAGGTTGTTGCCCGAGACTTTCGACACGAAGGGGTAGCTGCGGGAGGCGCGCAAATTGCACTCAATCACGCGGATGGCGCCGTCTTTTTCCAGGAACTGAATGTTGAACGGGCCGCTGATTTCGTAGCGCCGGGCAATCTTCTCGGCAATGATTTTGAGCTTGCGGATGGTGCCTACGTACACCCGCTGCGGCGGGTAGTACATCGTCGCGTCG
>JANPOR010000076.1:0-6630 GCA_031428075.1 Hymenobacter sp.
GCCGAGCCCAACGGCAAGGCCCTGCTGGTGTTCTTGGGCGCCGGTAGCGGCTCGCTCGACGAGGCGGCGCAGGCCCTGGTAAAGCAGTTGGGACTCGGCGGGGCCCAGGCCCGCAACACGTCGATCAACGGCTTTCCGGCCGCAGTGGTGGAAGGCGACCAAACCGCCCAGGACCAGCAACAGCAGCAGAGCGCCCCGGCCCACGTCCGCGCCTACCTCATCCAAGATGGCAAAACCATCTACGCCTTCATCGGGCTCGCCGCTGCTGAATCGTTTGCCAATTACGCCCCGCAGTTCAACGCCGTGGCCCAGGGCTTCCAGCGCCTCACCGAGGCCAACAAGCTCAACCGCCAGGCCGAGCGCATTCGTATCAAAACCTTGAAAACCAGCGCCACACTCGGCCAAGCCCTGGCTGCCAACGGCGTACCGGCCAAGCGCTACGAGGAGGTGGCCATCCTCAACGGCATGCAAACCACCGACCGGCTCCCGGCCGGCACGCTCTTCAAGGTGGTGGGCCACTAGATGGCCGCTCATCCTAGACGTGGGGCCCTTCAAAAGGCTTTATCTCCCAAACACAAAAAAGCCCGGAGTAATGCTCCGGGCTTTTTTGTGTTTGGGACCTATTGAAATGGGTAAACGCTAGTTGTATGGTCCCGGAGTAAGGTCGGCCGGATCTCGGTGAAAGACAGTAGGACTTTTTCGCCATTCGGTGCAAATGAATTCGTAGGGCGTAAGTCCTTTAAGGCGCTTGAGCCGTTTGGCGAAGTTATAAGCCAGTAAAAAGGCCTGTACGTGGGTGTTGGGTTGGTCGGTCGTTTCGTAATGAAAGCGCTTAATCGTGGCCTCTTTGAGCGTACGATTCATCCGTTCCACCTGGCCGTTGGTCCAGGGGTGGGCCGGCTTGGTAAAGCGCTGCTCAATGCCCCACGCGTCACAGAGCTGTCCCACCGGATGGCGGCCTGCTTGCAGGTGATGTGGCAAATTTCGGAACTGAATGAAGTCCTGAAAGGCCCCGGGATCGTAGCCGTATGCCGAAACCAGGCGGTCGCGAATGACTTGTAAATCCGACTGTTGCACCCGGCTTACGCCGTTGAGCTGGCCGTTTTGGGCCGCCAGCGCCTCGGCGGCGGCGGCGGCCGGCCGGAAGGTCTGGCCGGGGTCGGTTTGGCGCGTTATTTCCGCGTTAGTGAAGAAGAACAGCTTGTTCTTCACAATCGGTCCGCCGAAGGCAAAGCCCGTCTGGTTGAACTTTAGGCTGGGGTTGTCGGTAGTCGCGCCTTAAATTTTCTTGCCAATCAGGCTTTCGTTGCGGAAATACGTGTAGGCCGTGCCCTTGAAATCGTTCGTGCCACTCTTGGTCACGGCGTTGATACCGGCCCCGGTGAAGCCGCCTTGGCGCACGTCGTAGGGGGCCAAGCTCACCTGAATCTGCTCAATGGCGTCGAGCGACACGGGCTGCGAGTTCGTTTAGCCGCCAGGGGTGGGCGAGTCGAGCCCGAACGAGTTGTTGAAGATGGAGCCGTCAGGCGAGAAGTTGTTATATAGCGTGTTGCGACCACCGAAGCTCTGGCCGCTGGCCCGGGGTGTGAGGCGTGTAAAATCTTCCTGCGAGCGGCTGATGGTGGGCAGCGTGCGAATGGCTGTCGAGCTGATATTAGTGACGGCCCCCGTGCGGTCGGGATTGATTTGGCCGTCGCGGTTGGCTCGCACCACCACTTCGCCAAGCTTTTTTCCGCCGCCCTCGCGCAAGGTCACGCGCGTCTCATACGTTTTGCCCAGCACCAATTGAATGTTGTTTTCGACGAACGTTTCGTAGCCCACAAACGAGATTTTGACCTCATAGGGCCCCCCAACCCGCAGGTTGAGCAAATCGAATTGCCCATTGTCGCGCGTGGCCACCCCGTACATGGTGCCCGTGGGCAGGTGCACGGCCAGTACGGTGGCTCCGGGCAGCGCTTAGCCTTTGGCGTCGAGCACAAGATCCTTCATGGCAGAGGTCGTAACCCCTTGTGCTGTTGCATAATTACCGCCGGCGAAAAGCAAAAAACCCAGCGGCAGTAATAGTAAATGATGTTTCATAACACAGCTTTTTTATTTATCCGAAGCATTTCTTCAGACTTTCCTTACAAAGGTAAGGTAACACTAAAGTGATGATTGCATGACAATTCTGCAGTCCGTGAAATATTATATAAGCATATTTTAATTATAATGGGCATAAGATTAATATAATCGAGCACACTCCGTAGGTTGACGCACGGAGGAACCTCAGCGCTTTGGACTTACCGAGCGCAAGCACAGCCATTAGCCACCATGTGGGTTCTGGTAGCCGCAACTTATACAGCCTAATTAAGGGAGCTACCAGTGAAGATTATTTTTGGCGAAGAGGCCAAAAAGAGTCAGTGTTTTATTCCAAACAAAAAATAGAAAAAGCCTAACGCAGAAACGCCAGGCTTTTTCTATTTAGCAATTAATTACCGTCCGACAATTACTATTTATTCCGCTAAAATAATTAATTCTTGCAATTTAAACATTGAACCGGAAGTGCATGATATCGCCGTCCTGCACCACGTAATCCTTGCCTTCGACCGCCATTTTGCCGGCTTCTTTGATTTTTACTTCGGTTTTATATTCCTGATAATCGGGCAGCTTGATAACCTCGGCGCGGATGAAGCCTTTCTCAAAATCGGAGTGGATGACGCCGGCCGCCGCCGGGGCCTTGTCGCCACGGTGGATGGTCCAGGCACGCACTTCCTGCACGCCCGCGGTGAAATAAGTAATCAGGTTCAGCAACTCGTAGCTAGCGCGGATGAGCTTGTTCAGGCCCGACTCGGTGAGGCCGTACTCGCCCAGAAACAGGGCCTTTTCCTCGGGGTCTTCCATTTCGGCAATCTGCGACTCGATGGCGGCCGACACCAGCACCACTTGGGCCTCCTCGGCTTTCACGTGTTCGCGCAGGGCGGCCACGTGGTTATTGCCGTCGGGGGCAATGCTGGCCTCGTCCACGTTGGCTACGTAAATCACGGGCTTGATGGTGAGCAGCTGCAAGTCGGCCACGGCCTCCAGCTCGTCGGGCGTGGCTGCCAGGGCGCGGGCATTCTGACCGGCCTCCAGCGCTGACTTGAAGCGCTGCAACGATACCACTTCCTTCTTGGCCGCGGCATCGCCGGCTTTAGCGCTGCGTTCCGATTTCTGGAGTTTTTTGTCGATGCTCTCTAGATCTTTGATTTGCAGCTCGGTGTCGATAACGTCTTTATCAAACACTGGGTCGACGCCGCCGGCCACGTGCACGATGTTGGGGTCGTCGAAGCAACGCACGACGTGGATGATAGCGTCGACTTCGCGGATGTTGGCTAGGAACTTATTGCCTAGGCCCTCACCCTTGCTGGCCCCCTTCACCAGCCCGGCGATGTCGACGAACTCGATGATGGTAGGCAGTACGCGCTTGGGGTTTACCAGCTGCTCCAGAATCTGGAGACGCTCATCGGGCACTGTAATCACGCCCACGTTGGGCTCAATAGTGCAAAACGGATAGTTGGCCGATTCGGCTTTGGCATTAGATAAAGCGTTGAACAGAGTGGATTTGCCGACATTCGGCAAGCCCACGATACCGCAGCGGAGGCCCATTTTTTTAAGTTATGAAGGTGGAGTTATGAATTACGGCTTAGGCATAATTCGGCCGCAAAGGTACGACGCGCTGTAGCGTGGACTTTGTAGTCCGCATCGCCCGCTTCGTCCTCCCGGTAATCGTTCCGCGACCGGGCGGCGACGCGGACCACAAAATCGGCGCTACAGCAGAACGGCGCGAGCAGACCGGAGTCCGTTCGCGCCGTTTCGCAGTTAGAATGACCCCTGCGAGTCCGCACATGGGCGTTGTTGCCTGGTAATCGTTCCGCTACGCGAACTCGCAGAGTTCACGTAGCGGGGCCCTAGTAGCTGTCCTCGCTGCGGTTGGCGTCGAAGGCGGGGCGCTCAGCAGCGGAGTTTGGGTCTCGGCGGTCGCGCTCGTCGAACTCGCGGGGGCGGTCCAGCTCGGCCACTTCCTCGGCGGTTAGCAATTCCTCGCGCACGTAGTCCACGGCGTCTTGCAAGGCATCGACGAACTTCAGAAAGTCTTCTTTGTACAAGAAAATTTTATGCTTTTCGTACGAAACCGAGTCGTCGCTATTCTGGCGGCGCTTACTTTCGGTGATGGTCAGGTAGTAATCCTGGCCGCGGGTGGCTTTGACATCAAAGAAATATGTGCGCTTGCCAGCCTTAATGCGTTGGGAATAAATTTCTTCCTGGTCGTGACGGTCATCCACGGGCGTTAGGTGGGGGTAAAGTTGATGAATAAAGCAATCGATTGATGGAGGTCCTAATGTAGGCAGACCCGACCAAAGATAAAGGCGGCAGTAGCGGGCATGGTACCTTTGAAGAGGGCCCTACTGCCCCGCCTTTCTTTCGCCCGCCCATGCCCGCCCCCGACCTCGCCGCTGTCCGCTCGTTCGAAAACTTAGAGTTTCTGGCCCGTCAGCTCGTCGACGGCTTCATCACCGGCCTGCACCAATCACCTTACCACGGCTTTTCGGTCGAGTTTTCGGAGCACCGGCTCTACAACCCCGGCGACAGCACCCGCCACATCGACTGGAAAGTGTTTGCTCGTACCGATAAGCTGTTCGTGAAGCGCTACGAGGAAGAAACCAACCTACGCGCCCACCTGTTACTCGACGTGAGCCCGAGCATGTACTATCCCACTCCCGACCACGCCAAGCTCGCCTTCAGTGTGGTGGCGGCGGCGGCCCTGACCACGCTACTCACCCGGCAGCGCGACGCGGTGGGGCTGGTCACCTTCGCCGATGCCGTGGAGCTGCAAACGCCGGTGCGCTCTACCACTACCCACCGCCACGCGCTGCTGCTGGCCCTCCAGCGGCTGCTGGAACGTCCAGCCACCCCGGCCCCCGGGCGCGGCACCGACGTGGCCGGCGTCATCCACACCATCGCCCAGCAAATTCCCAAACGCTCGCTCGTCATTATTTTTAGCGATATGCTAGGACGCGACGCGGCCGGGCAAGCTGCGGCGCTGGCCGCACTCCAGCACCTGCGCCACCAGCACCACGAAGTGCTACTGTTCCACGTGCTCGACCGCGCAACGGAGGCTGACTTCGACTTTGCCGAGCGGCCTTACATCTTCGAAGATGTGGAAACGGGCCAAGAAATCAAGCTCCAGCCTTCCCAGATTCGGGCCCAGTACCGCGCCGCCATGGCCACCTTCGAGCAGGAGTTGGCGTTGCGCTGCGGGCAGCTTAAGATTGATTTCGTGCCCGTGGACGTGCGCGAGCCTTTCGAGAAGGTGCTTCACGCCTATTTAGTAAAGCGTGGCAAGGTGCGCTAGGCCCCGGGCCCGCCCCTACCTTTACCCCGCTACCCATTACCTACCCTTCGCCCCAACGCCATGTACCAAGTACTGCTCATCCTTCACTCTAACCTCCGCTGGTTTGTGCTGGGGGCCGGCCTCGTGGCCGTGTACCGCGCCTACGTGGGCTGGACCGGGCGCCGCCTGTTCTCGAAAGGAGACAACGCTTTTGGAGCCAGCTTCGTGGGTTTCATGCTGTTGCAGCTCATCGTGGGCCTGGGCCTGTACTTCGGCCTCAGCCCGTACGGGCTCAAAGCTATGAAAGTAGCTGGAGCGATGAAAGACCCGGCGGTACGGTTTTTCGGTATGGAACACGTGGCGGTGATGGTTCTCGCCATCGTCATCGCGCAAGTGGGGCGCACGCTTTCTAAAAAGGCTCTCAGCGATACTGCTAAACACAAAAAAGCCTTCATTTACTACGGAATCGCCCTGCTGCTGGTACTGCTTATGATTCCGTGGGGCCTGTGGAATCCCTACCGGCCACTGTTTCGGTATTAGGTTTTGGCGGTGATCTAATCCAAGATGATAGGCGTATACTTAGCCACTGGCTTATACCTAACATTTCTGCGCCAAGTGTGGCAGTAACCTAATTCGGCGTAATGGCACGAGCCGCGGCCATGCCCGCTATCAGTGCAAGGGCTGTAGCCACCAAGCCCAGTTTGTGCCCGCCGCCGTGGCCAAAGCGGCGCAGTACGCGCAGGCAGACTGTACTACTCCCCAAAAACTGGACAGTTTAGGCGGGGTCTGTTAAGCAAATTGACAGCGGATTGAAGGTAGGGGTTTGGGCGAAGACTTGGGCGGGTGTTTGGCCCTTCAGGGCCTGGTGAGGGCGGTGGTGATTGTAGTAAGAGAAGTAGGCGTGCAGCTGCTGGTAGAGGGGCTGGCCGTCGGTGGCGGGGTTGAGGTAGACGCATTCCCATTTGACCGAGCGCCACTGGCGTTCGATGAAGGCATTGTCGGTGGCCCGGCCCCGCCCGTCGCGGCTGATGCGACAGCCGGCTTGCAGCAAGGCCTGCTCAAAAGGCTGGCTGGTAAACTGGCTGCCCTGGTCGGAGTGGAAGATGAACGGGGCCGGGTATTGGGCCAGCGCCGTGCGCAGGACTAGGGCGTGTTCTCAAGAACGTGCATGAGGTCAAAAGCGTAGCAGGCTTATTTCAAGATGAACGCTGACCGCACGTTGCTCACCGACACTCATTGGGCGCTGCTTGCGCCCCTGCTGCCCGGCCGGGTGGGCCGGC
>JANPOR010000077.1:0-12506 GCA_031428075.1 Hymenobacter sp.
CGCCGTAGTATTCGTGACGGCGCAATTGGCGGCGCGCACCGAAATTGTAGCTATCCTGGCCAGTGGCGTGAGTTTCAAGCGGCTGATGCTGCCCTATGCGATGGGCGGCGCGGTGGTGGCCGTGCTCATTTTTGGGCTGATTGGCTGGGTGCTGCCGCTGGGCAATAAGTCGCGGGTGCAATTCGAGAAAGCCTACATCAAGCTGCCGTACCGGTACCAGGGGCGCAACGTGCACTTCAAAATCGGGCCGCGCAGCTACGTGTACATGGAGAGCTACGACAACGTGAACAACATTGGCTTTCACTTTGCGCTCGAAACCGTGGACGGTATCACGCTCAAGCGCCGCCTCACCGCCGATGCCATCAACTGGGATTCGACCAAGCAGGTGTGGCATCTTTCGCCGCAGCTGGTGCGCACGTTCCGCGGGCCGCAGGACGAAACGTTGAAGTCCATTCCGGCCCGCGATACCACGTTGCGCCTCACCCCGAAAGACTTCGCCAGCCACTACCGCGAAGAGGAAACCCTGACCCTGCCGCAGCTCAACGTGTTCATCCGCGAGATGCAGGAGCGCGGGGCCGATGACACGGCTACCTACCTCAGCGCGAAATATGAACGGTATTCGTACCCCTTCGCTACGCTGATTCTCACCCTGATCGGCGTGTCGCTGAGCGCCCGGAAGTCGCGGGCCGGGGTGGGCGGGCAAATCGCGCTGGGCTTCGTGCTGGCCTTCGTATTCATCATCTTCGTGATGCTGAGCCGCAACCTAGCCCAGGTGGGCAGCCTCCCGCCGCTGGTGGCTGCCTGGGTTCCCAACACCATCTTCGCCGTCATCGGCCTGGCCCTGTACCGCTTCGTGCCGAAGTAGCGGCCCCGGCCAAGGCCGCCGCTGGCGCGGGGCTCGGCCCCGTACCCAAGTGCCGCGGGCCTCTGGCCCGCACTCCAGGCCGACGCCAATAGCATCGTTCGGCGGTTGCGGGGCCAAGCCCCGTGGCACCAGCGCACGGGGCCGGGCCCCGCGCCAACCGTACTGTATCGCCCTCTTTTTCACCTTTTCGCTTCTAAGGCCTTGCTTAAAGACTACCTCCGCCTGCATTTCATCGTGTTGCTGTGGGGCTTCACGGCCATCCTGGGCAAGTTGCTGGCGCCGCTGCCGGCGGTCGAGCTGGTGTTTTGGCGCACGCTGCTGGCCACGGCGGGGCTGGGGCTGCTGCTGGCCGTGCGGCGCGTGGGCTGGCGCGTGGCCGTTCACGAAGCCCTGAAGCTACTGGGTGTGGGGGCCCTGGTGGCCGCCCACTGGATTACGTTTTTCCTGGCCGCACGCCTCTCCTCGGTAAGCGTGTGCTTGGCGGGCATGGCCACGCTGGCCCTGTGGACCTCGCTGCTCGAGCCGCTGCTACTGTGGCGGCGGGTACGGCCCTACGAAGTAGGCCTGGGCCTGCTGGCCATGGTGGGGCTGTACCTGATTTCACAGGCCGAGTTTAGCCAGCTCACCGGCTTGCTGGTGGCGGTAGGGTCGGCAGGGCTGTCGGCGCTATTCAGCGTACTCAACTCGCAGCTCGTGAAACGCCACGCGCCGGTGCGCCTCACCCTCTACGAGATGGCGGGGGCCTGCCTGAGCATCGCCCTGTTCCTACCCTTTTATGGACGCTACTTCACCAGCGGGGCGGGCGTACGGCTGGCCCTGCACGGCTACGGCTGGCTGTGGCTGGCACTGCTGGCCGGCGTCTGCACGGTGTACGCCTTCTCCTCGTCGGTCGAGCTGATGAAGCGGCTGTCGGCCTTCGTCGTCAACCTCACCATCAACCTGGAACCGGTCTACGGCATCGTGCTGGCGCAGTTGCTGTACTGGCTGCGGGTGCCAGGGTTCGGGCAGGAGCGGATGTCGGGCGGCTTCTACCTCGGCACCGTCCTCATCCTAGCGAGCGTGCTGGTGCACCCCGTGCTCGACTTTTGGAAACAACAACGCGTCCGCCGTGCCGAAACCATGAACGCGGTGATCTAGCGCAATCCGGCCGGGCACGGCCCCCAGGCAACCGGCCCGGCACGTCCGGTGCGCCTTCACAGGGCCCCCAACAAGTTCGGCCGTCCACGCCGGCGGCAAATAATAGGTCAGCGGGGGTAATTACTAGGCCGGAGGGAGTAATTAGGGGATCCGACCCATTAGAGCAGTTCTCAGGTTCGTGTACACGGCGCGGCTGGGAAAGCTCACGAGACCGCTGCGGGGCGGACCCATCTCCAAGAGAGGAGAGCCAGACGAATAGTACACCAACTTGAGAACCGCTGTAATTAGACCCAGAAAAATTCTATTTCGAACGTTGAAGCCAGTGATTAGACCCAATTCGGCACCAATTAGAGCCAGAAGCAACTCTAATTGGTGCCGAATTGGGTCTTTTTACAGCCGCTCTGGGTATAAATCAAGCCACGCCAAACCTAATTGGACCGTTTTTTCCTTGAATTAGAGCCTTTCTGGAGGTAATTAATGAGTCGGACCCCCTAACTACTCCCTCTTACTCTGAATTTTGAGGGTGAGAAGGCCGATTTGAAACAACCGGGACCCACTAGGCCCGCACACTCCTTCTTACAGGAGTTGGCCGCGCCACGCCACGTACTCGGCGGGCCAGGTCAGGGCGGGGGCTTCGGTGCGGCCGGGCCACAGGCCGTACACGGCCGAGCCCGAGCCCGAAAGGCTGGCGTAAGCGGCCCCGGCGTCGTAAAGAGTCTGCTTAATGTCTGCCAGCGCTGGGTAGGCCGGGGCCAGCGAGGCTTCAAAATCGTTGCTCACGGTGTCGCGCCAAGTGTCGATGGGCCCCGCCAGGGCCCCGCGCAACGAGTGAACGGGGGCCCGGGGCACGATGCCGGCGAAGGCCTCGGCCGTGCCGATGTGCAGGCCAGGGTACACCACGGCGCAGGCGGTGCCGGCCAGGCTCAGTGCAATATCCTCGAATACGTCGCCCCGCCCGTGGGCCAGCACGGGTTTGTTTTGGAGGAAAAAGGCGCAGTCGGCCCCCAGGCGGCGGGCATATTCCTCCAGCGTTTCCAGCGATAAGCTCAGACCAAATAGTTCGTTGGCTGCCTTCAGCGCAAACACCGCGTCGGACGAGCCGCCGCCCAGGCCCGCCCCGATGGGCACGATTTTGTGCAGGTGCATTTGCACCGGCGGCAACTGCGGAAAATCGGCCTGCAGCAACGCGTAAGCCCGCACGCACAGGTTGGTGGCCGGTGCCCCAGGAATGGGCCGCCCGGTGAGGGCAATGCCGGTGGGCTGCCCGGCCGGGGCGGGCAACAGCTCGAGCGCGTCGGCCCACGGCAGCGGCAAAAACACGGTTTCGAGCGTATGAAAGCCGTCGGGGCGGCGGCTCGTGACGTAGAGGCCCAGGTTGAGCTTGGCGTTGGGGAAGGTGAGCAAGGCGAATGGGTTGCGAGTACCTGTTGAAGGTCGGTTATTTATCGAATCGGCACGACGGTCAATTGATTTCTTTACCGCCGCCGCTAAAATGCGTGCGCCGTATTTTCGTGCATGCCTCCGGCCGCCCAAAATTCGCCATTCCTGGCCCAATCCTTCTACGCCCGCCGCGGCAAGCGCTGGCTCGACGTGGCCCTGGCCCTGGCCCTGCTGCCGTTGGCCCTGCCGCTGCTGGCCGCCGGGGCCCTGCTGGCCGCCGCGCAAAACCGGGGGCCCTGGCTGTTCCGGCAGGCGCGGCCGGGGCGGCACGGGCGGCTGTTCACGCTCTACAAGCTCCAGACCATGACCGACGCCGCCGGCCAACCGCTGCCCGACGCCGCGCGCCTGCCCCGGTTGGGCCGCTGGCTGCGCGCCGCCTCCCTCGACGAGTTGCCCCAGCTCTGGAACGTGCTGCGCGGCGACCTGAGCCTGGTGGGACCCCGGCCGCTGCTGCCGCAGTACCTGCCGCTGTACTCGCCGGCTCAGGCGCGGCGGCACCTGGTGCGCCCGGGCCTTACAGGGTGGGCCCAGGTGCACGGCCGCAACGCCATCGGTTGGGAAGAGAAATTTGCGCTGGACGTGTGGTATGTCGATCACCTGACCCTAGCCCTGGACCTGAAAATTCTGGGGCGCACGGCCGGCCGGGTGCTGTCCGGGGCCGGCGTAGCTGCCCCCGGCCAAGCCACCGTCGAAGCGTTTCGAGGCAGTACAGCAACCGAATCGCGCTAATTCGTGTTTCTTGCGGCCATGACCCAGATTTTCTTTTCGGACTACACCGCCGGGCCTGGCGCGGGTCGTCCGCTCGTCATTTTCGGGGCGGGCGGACTGGGGCGCGAAGTGCTTGGGCTGGTGCAGCAGCTCAACGAAATCCGCCCGATGTGGCCGGTGCTTGGCTTTTACGACGACGTGGCCCCTGCCGCGCCCACCGTGGCGGGCTTCCCCTACCTGGGCACCAGCGCCGACCTCAACGCCACCACTGAGTTGCTGGCCGTGGCCGTGGCCGTGGGCAGCAGCGCCGGCCGGGCCGCCGTGGTGGGCCGGCTCACGTCGGCGCGCCTCGCGTTTCCGGCGCTAGTGCACCCGGGCGTGGCGTTGGGGCCAGCCCAGCGCATTTCGCTGGGCGAGGGCTGCCTCGTCCAGCAAGGCTGCATTCTGACCTGCGACATCAACCTGGGCCGCTTCGTGTTCCTTAACTTGGGCTGCACTGTGGGCCACGACGCTGTGCTGGGCGATTTTTGCTCGCTGATGCCCCGCGCCAACGTGGGCGGCGCGGCGCGGCTGGCCCCCGGCGTGTACCTTGGCACCGGAGCCACCGTCATCCAAGGCGTGGGCGTAGGCGCGTACACCACCGTGGGGGCCGGCGCGGTGGTAGTGCGCGACCTGCCGGCCCGCGCCACGGCCGTGGGCGTTCCGGCGGTCGTTATCAAACAACATGCATAGCCAAGATCACGACCGGATTTTTCTGTCCCCGCCCCACCTCGGCCGCCACGAGATGAACTACGTGCACAAGGCCATTGAGGACAATTGGGTGGCCCCGGTGGGGCCCAACCTGGCGGGCTTCGAGGCCGACATCTGCGCGGCGGTGGGGGTGCCGTTTTGCGTGGCCCTTACCTCGGGCACGGCGGCCCTGCACCTGGGGCTGCTACTGCTGGGCGTGGGCCCCGGCGATGAGGTACTGTGCCCGTCGTTTACGTTCGTGGCAACGGCCAACCCCATCCTGTACTGCGGGGCCACGCCGGTGTTCGTCGACAGCGAGCCCGACACCTGGAACCTCTGCCCCGTCCGCCTGCGTGAGGCCATCGAAGACCGAATCAAGCGCGGCAAAAAGCCCCGGATTCTGCTCTTGGTGCACCTCTACGGCATGCCAGCGAAAGTGCCCGAAATATTAGCGATGGCGGCAGAATTCGGCATTCCCGTACTCGAAGACGCAGCCGAAGCCTTGGGCGCGCGCTTCAACGGGCAGCCGCTAGGCAGCTTCGGCCGGGTGGGCGTGTTTTCGTTCAATGGCAACAAGATTCTGACCACCAGCGGCGGCGGGGCCCTCGTCACCCACGACCGCGCCCTGGCCGAGCGGGCCCGTTTTCTGGCTACCCAGGCCAAAGACGACGCGCCCCACTACCAGCACTCCGAAGTGGGCTACAACTACCGCCTGAGCAATCTGCTCGCCGGCATCGGCCGCGGCCAGATGGAGCTACTGGCCGACCGAGTGAAGCGCCGCCGCGAGATTTTCCGGTGGTACCAAGAGCACTTAGCCGGCTTACCGAACCTCGAAGTGGCTCCGGACACTGAGGCCCCGGGGTCCTTGGCCAACCGCTGGCTCACCACCGTATT
This sequence comes from Hymenobacter sp., assembly GCA_031428075.1. GTDB lineage: Bacteria > Bacteroidota > Bacteroidia > Cytophagales > Hymenobacteraceae > Hymenobacter. The sequence goes on from JANPOR010000077.1 coordinate 5,774, forward strand.
GCTCGGCCCCGCCGACCCGCCTGACGACGGCTCCGCCTTTGCCGTAACGCCAGAAATTCTGCGCTGGGCCCTCGAAGCCCACAACATCGAAAGCCGTCCGCTTTGGAAGCCGCTGCACTTGCAGCCGCTTTTCGCCGGGGCCCCCATGTACGGCGGCGCGGTGTGCGCCGACCTATTTGCCCGGGGCCTGTGCCTGCCCAGTGGCACCGCTTTGACGGAAGCAGATTTGTGCCGGGTGGCCGAAGCCTTGCGGGAAGCGCTGGGCTAGCAGCACAATGGCCCTCAATTTGCAACGTCCCGCCTCAACTGCGGACCGATGGTTGGCCTGCGCCGTTAAAGAACCAGACATTTCTTATTCCCCATGAATAATTCGCACCTCCTCGCCGCTTTGCTATTGGCCTTGCCCCTGGGCGCCCAGGCCCAAACCAAGCCTGCGCCCGTCCCCAAGCCCGCGCCCGCCACGCAGCAGGTAACCGAAGTAACCGAAGACCTGGATCCAGCCACGGGCAAGGTTATCCGGCGCACCACCCGCACCACCACCGAGCCCGTTGGTGCTCCCTCAACTGCTAAAGTAGGCATGCCCGCTCCAACCCCCACCGATACCAACGCCCGGGCAAACGACGCGCAGGTATCGACTTTCTTTCGTGGAAAAACTACCGTGGCCACCCTCACGGCCCCCGCGCTGCTCGATGCTTACACCCGCTTCATCGAAAAAGTACGCGCTGAACGCCGTGGCTGGACGTCCGCTAATTGGTCGGCAGCTGCGGCGGTCCTCGGTAGCCTCAACAGCCGCTACGACCAGTTGCGCAACAACCTGACCTTGGACGATAAGGTGAGCATTCGCTCGCAGCAAGCCGAGTTTCAGGCCCTGCATACAGCCCACCAGCTAACCGACCAGGTTTCGGATAAGCTTTAATTTCGAATAACAGCAGCCCCGGCTGGCGCTCGTCTGGAGCCGCGCAACTTGTGCCAGATGGGGATATGCGCATAGATTATTCTATGCGCATATCCCCGTCCGCACGTCTACTGTAAAGGAAACTTCCGGCGCGGCGCAGAGATGAAGCAGGAAAGAAGTTATTGGTTAACCAGCGCTAGCACCTTAAATCCCAATAAGCAGGGTGACAAAATCGGCTTGAAGCAGCGCCGGCATTCAGACCGAGGTTTTTCCCAACACGATGGGGTAACGAAAACCTTTATCTCTGCCCTAGTGCCTGCGCCAAGTCGGCTAGTAGCTCTTCTATCTCTTCGATGCCCACGCTGAGGCGAATCAAACCCGGGGTAATGCCCAGGGCCCGGCGGTGCTCGTCGGGGATGTGGCGGTGCGAGGTGGCCAGCGGGTAGGAGAGCGACGAGTCGACCCCCGCCAGCGATGGAGCCAGCGGAAACAGCCGGCTTTTCTGGATGAAACTATCGACGGCGGCCTCCGTGTCGTCGGCCAGCCGGAAAGAGAGCATCCCACCGAACATACCGCCGCGCAGCTGGGCCGCTGCCAGCACGTGGCCGGGGTCGGTGGCGAGGCCAGGATAAAACACCTGCCCTACCGCCGGGTGGGCCGCTAGGAACTGGGCCACAGCCAGGGCATTTTCGGAGTGCTGGCGCAGGCGCAGGCGCAAGGTTTTGGTGCCACGTAAAGTCAGCCAGCTCTCCAGTGGGGCCAGGGTAAGGCCAAGGCTACCACCCACCTGACGCAGCCGCTGGGCCAGGGCCGGGTCGCGGGCTAGCACAAGGCCGGCCGTCACGTCGGAGTGTCCGCCGAGGTATTTGGTGGCCGAGTGCCACACCAGATCGGCTCCCCAAGTAAAGGGCTGGCTGAGGACGGGTGTAGCAAAGGTGTTGTCAATCAGCAGCAGGACGCCTTGGGCCTGGCAAGCTCGGGCCAGCCGGGGGCCGTCGAGCACCGTGAGCAGGGGGTTGCTCAGGGTTTCGGCCAGCACGAGGCGGGTGGTGGGTTTGGCGTAGCGGGCGAGGTCATAGAGGTCGGCCAGGGGCACGTAGTCGGTGGCAATACCCAGGCGGCCTAGCTCCTGCGAGAGCAGCACCACCGAGCCGCCGTACAGCTCGGCGGGACACAGCACGTGGTCGCCGGCCTGGCACGTGGCCAGCACGGCGGCCAGCAGCCCGCTCAAGCCCGCGCCGGTGGCCACGCCGGCCGTGGCGCCGCCGGCTACGCCTTCGAGCTGGGCCACGGCGGCCACTAGCTCTTCGGCATTGGGATGCTCGGAGCGGGAGTAGCCGTAGCGACCCCCACGGCCGGGGGCAGTGTAGTATTCTTCCAGCTCGGCTAGCGAGGCAAACTTAAAAACTGACGTTTGGTAGATGGGGGTGACTTTGGGGTGGATGTTGTTCATAGCGAATAAGAAAAAACCCTGGCAACGAGCAGAGAAAACATTGGGCCAAAGTAACGACCGAATACCCGCCTTTCGCCCCATCCTTGGCTAGGCCACAGCAAGCCTACCGGGCTCCCGTCGCGGGGAACAGAATAAATTTTAACGGGATATTTTCTGACAAACGGCCAGTAGAAGCGCCGGCCGTTTGCTTCTGCTCGTTTGTGGTAGCTTATCAAAAAATCAAGTTAAGGGAAGGGTAGACAGGAGATGAGTATTAGCGCTAACTTGCCTACTTAACATCAACATTTATCCTTTCCCCATGAAACACTTGTTGACTCTTTTAGGGGTTTGCCTATCTTCGACGCCCTTATTGGCGCAGCCTGATCAGCTCTTGCGCCCCGACCTGCACCGGGCCGGGCCAAGCGCGGTCGGCGGCAAGGCTGCGGCCGTTGCGGCGGCTTTGCCCACCGACAAGCAGTCGCGCATCAGCCACGATTTGCAGCAACTTTACCGCTACGCACACGGCGCCGGACCTTCTGGAGCCAACCGCGGCATGGACGCCACAGCTGCTCTTCGGGAGGCTTTCCCCATGCTTTTGATCACGCACGACAGCGGGCCGCCGTCGGTGCTAGTGCGCATCACAGCCCAAAACGTGGCCGCACTGCGGCCGTTGCTGGAGGCCCGCGGCTTCGTCACGGTGTCCGAGAAAAGTCAGTTGCACTTCATCGAAGGCGAATTACCGGTGAGCCAGCTCGCGCCGGGCGCGGCGGGCATTGGGGCCCTGGCGGTCCAAGGGCTGCTAGGCGTGCGGGCCGTGTGGGCCCCCAGCACCCACTCGGGGCGCATTCAGAACCAAGCTGATTACGGCTTGCAGGCCGACCGCGTGCGGGCCGCCAAGCCCACCGGCTACGACGGCAGCGGCTGGCGCATCGGGGTGATGAGCAACTCCTACAACGCGCGGGGCGGCGCGGCGGCCGGCGTGGCCTCCGGCGACTTGCCCCCCAACGTGCAGGTGCTGCAAGACACTCCCGGTCAAACCGACGAAGGCCGCGCCATGATTGAGATGATTCACGACATCGCACCGGCCGCCGGTGCGGCGTTCAGTTCGGTTTACCGGGGTGAGGCCGATTTTGCTGACCAGATGCTACGCCTGGCCGACCCCACGGCCGGCAATTGCAAAATCCTGGTTGACGACATTAGCTATTTCGCCGAGCCCATGTTTCAAGACGGCGTTGTGGCGCAAGCCGTGAACGAAGCGAGTAGCCGCTTGGGGGTCGCCTTCTTTAGCTCGGCCGGCAACCAGGCGGATGCCTCCTGCGAGTACGTTTCGCCGGTGTTTGCCCCCGTAGCCGGGGCCGGTGGCAATACCGACCTGGACTTCGGGGCCAGCTTCAGCGCGGGCGGTGCCACTAACACGCGCCAGCACTTCCACATTCCCCAAGGGGGCCACCTGTTCCTGATTATGCAGTGGAGCGACCCGTTCTACACCACCAAAGGGGTCAAGACCAATCTTGACATGTTTCTGATCAAGAGCCGCGCCGGCGGGGCGGTAATGAAAGGCGACACGGTGGCCGTGAGCAACGACAACAATATTGCCAGCCAGGAGCCGGTGGAAGGGGTTGACTACACCAACAACAACGACACCGATACCGAATTCGACCTCGTTATCAGCCGCTACAGAGGCACGGCCGACCCGGCGCGGGTGAAGTACATTTCTTACGGCGATGACATTTCCGACAATCCTAAAGACGGCGGCATCCAACTAAAATATTTCACGCGCAGCAGCACCGTGACGGGCCACCACGCAGCTGTGGGCGCCATGTCGGTGGCAGCGGCCCCGTCCTATAGCCGCCTTTCTACGGAATACTTCACCTCCAAAGGGGGCCCTACTTATTTGTTCAACCCCGACGGCAGCCCGCTGGCCGCGCCCACGGTGCGCGCCAAGCCCGACTTCACGTCCATCGACGGAGTGAGCACTACTTTCTTCGGACAGAAATTTCCGGGTCAAGACCCGAAGGACGGATTCCTGTTCTTCGGCACCTCGGCTGCGGCCCCCAATGCAGCGGCCGTGGCCGCCCTGCTTTTGCAGGCCAACCCGACTTTTACTCCGACGCAGGTAAACGAACGCCTCAAAGGCACGGCCCGCGATATCAACACGCCCGGCTACGATGTTTTTACTGGCGCGGGGTTGATTAATGCGTACGACGCTATTTTCGGGCCACAAACTGCCGCTACGGCTCCCTTTATCGAAACCTTCGACAGCCAGAACCTCTCGCGGGCCTGGGAGCTGCAGGGCCATTCCAATGGCCGCACCTTGGTGCGCAGTGATTTTGGGCCCGCCTCCATGCCAGGCCACCTAGTAATGGACGGCATTCTCGCCTCGGTCGGCGTGTCGGCTCGTCGCAACGAGGCCACGCTGAAACTCAATTTGAGCGCGGCCCCCGCCGGCGGCTGGTTACTCACCTTCAAGCACAAAAGAATTGCGGGCGAGACCGATGACGTGATGCCTGCCACCTTCACTAACAATACGAACGCCGACGGCGTCGCCTTAAGTGTTGATGGTGGCACCACTTGGTATAGCCTCACCAGTCTGACCGGTGCGGCCGCCACCACCGATTACAAGACGGCCAGCGTGAACCTTAGCACCTTCGCCCAAACCAAAAGCCTGACCCTAGGGGCCGACGTGCGCATCCGCTTTCAGCAATTCGGCAAGGGCGAGGTCGATACGTTTACAAATTTCAGGGGCGGCCGCGCGTTCGATGACGTAGTGGTGGCCGGGGCTAACGCGGCGCAGGCCCCGGTGGCGCAGTTCGGCTCGTCGTCCACGGGAGCCTCTCTTTGCCCCGGCAGCAGCGTGCAGTTCCGCGACGCTTCGCTGTTTGCGCCCACTTCCTACGCCTGGACCTTCCCCGGCGGCACTCCAGCCACCAGCACCGACCCCAACCCCGTGGTAACGTACAACACTGCCGGCGCCTACGACGCTACCCTGATCGTGACCAACGCCAGCGGCCCTTCCACCCGCACCGTCACCGGCGTGGTCACCGTCTCGAACGTGGTGCCGACGGCTAGCTTCACAGCCCGCCAGGCCCCGATTTGCCCCGGCGGCAAAATCACCTTTACTAACCGCTCGGTAAACTGCGCCAGCACCTTCGCTTGGTCGTTTCACGGCGGCACTCCGGCCACCAGCACCGACGCTAGCCCCACCGTCGCCTTCAGCGCGGCTGGCACCTATACGGTCAGCTTGGTGGCGTCGAATACCAACGGCAGCAGTGCGGCCAAAACCTTCGTAGTGCAGGTGCAGGGCGCGGCCCTAGCCATTCCGTACGCCGAAACGTTTGCGGCCGGCATCCCTACCGCGTGGGGCGTGCTCAACCCCGACGGCGGCTTGACCTGGACTTCGGCCCCCAACACTCTGCTCAAGGACGGTACCCGTGGCACCGCCGTGGTGATGCCCTTTGCGCCTTACACCCAGGTGGGACAGCGCGATTCGCTACAATCGCCCACTTTCGACCTGAGCAGCCAGCCCCGCGCCTTCCTGCGTTTCGACTTGGCCTACGCCCCAGCCACCGGCGCCAATGACTCGCTGGGCGTGGACGTGTACACGGCCTGCACCAACGCCCGCCTGGGCCGCGCGTACCTGAAATCAGCCGTAGCCGGCCTGCCCACCACCCTGCCCCGCGACCAGACGGCTTACGTACCCTCGGCTACTAGCCAGTGGCGCACCGAAAATGTGGACTTAGCCGCCTACTTGGGCAAGCAGGTGTACCTGCGCTTCATTGCCTTCAACCAGTATGGTAACAACCTGTACCTGTCCAAGGTGCGGATAGAGAACACGGTGCTGGCCGCCAAAACGGCCCTGGCCGACTCGCCGGCCCTGCAAGCCTACCCCAACCCCGTGGCTGGCGGCCATAGCCTTGCGCTGCAACTGCCCGCCGCTGCCGGCCTGGCCGCCGTGCGCCTTATCGATGCCCTCGGCCGCACCGGCTGGCAAGCCGCTGTAGCACTGAGCCCGTCAGGGCCCACCCACCGCAACTTGGACGCGCCGCTGGCCCCTGGCCTCTACACGGTACTCTGCCAGACTGCCAACGGCCAACTCTATTCTCGCCGCGTAGTGGTGGAATAAGTCAACGCTTGCGTAATTGCAAAAAGTCCCTTCCAGCTTTCTGGAAGGGACTTTTTTGTGGCAGAGCCCCAACGAGTACCATTACCTCACCATTAAGATGCTCGGCCAGTCCTGCACCAGTTGGTAGAGGGCCCCCACAAACAATAGCAAAAGGACAGAATCCGCTAGAATTCTTATGGAAGATGGAAGAACCTGCAGCGCCGGTAAAAACAACAGCGCCCGCCCCAGCCGAAGCCGGGTCGGGCGCTACCCATCGAAAACCGCGTGCGGCGTTAGGCGCTAG
>JANPOR010000078.1:0-7031 GCA_031428075.1 Hymenobacter sp.
AAAGCACGCCATTCCGTTTGATGTCGCCGAATAACCACCCGCTTATCGTGTCCTCCCTGGCCGACTACGCCGCTCCCCCCGCCGTCACCGTTCGCCCTGCGGTGGCGCGGCCTACCCAAGCCTGCTCGGCCCGCGGAGCCAGTCCGCTGCCCCGGCTGCTGACCGGTTGCGGCGAGCTGCGTGGCGGCGGGCTTGAGCAACGGGTGCGCCCCGCGGAGCGGGCAACCCGCGGCACCGCGGCAACAGCGTTGCAGGGGCGGGGCCGCGCCGCATTGTACGCTGCCGCCGCCGCAGGGCCCCCGGCCCCATGACGCTCCGCACCAAGTTCCTGCTCTTCGTCACCATCATTCACGCGGTGCTTATCGCGCTGGCGGCGCAGGTGCGCACCGCCAATCCGGTCCTGTTCGTGGCGGCCGAAGCGCTGCTGTTGCTAAGTCTGTGGCTCACGGCGCAGCTGTACCGGGACTTTGTGCGGCCCTTCGAGTTGATTGCGGCGGGCACGGCGGCCATTCAGGCCAAGGACTTCTCCATGAAGTTTATGCCCGTTGGCCAGCGAGAAATGGACCTCCTCATCGACGTCTACAACCGCATGATGGAAACGCTGCGGAGCGAGCGGGTCAGCCGGCACGAAAAGAGCTTCCTGCTCGAGCGGCTGATTCAAGCCTCTCCGGCCGGCATTCTCATCCTGGATTTTGAAGGGAAGATTGCCGGGGTGAACGCCGCGGCCGAGCGGTTCCTCGGCCAGCGGGCTGCCGTGCTGCTGGGCCAGTTTCCCGCCGGCCTGCTGGGGCCCTGGGGTCCTGCCCTGGGGGCCCTTACCGAGAACGAGCCGCAGTCGCTGCGCTTGTCGGGACTGCAGACTTACCGCGCCCACGTGGCCCACTTCCTCGACCGGGGCTTTGCGCGGCGCTTCATCGTGCTCGAGGAATTGACCACCGAGCTGATTCAGCAAGAGAAGGAGGCTTATGGCAAGCTGATCCGGATGATGTCGCACGAGATTAACAACTCCATCGGGGCCATCAACTCCATCTTGCACAGCTTCCATCACTACGCCCCCCAGCTGGCGCCCGCCGACCAGCCCGATTTCACACAGGCGCTGGACGTGAGCATTGCCCGCAACACCCAGCTGGCCAATTTCATTGCCAACTTTGCCCAGCTCGTGCGGCTACCGCCGCCCGAACCCCGCCCTACCGAACTGCACGCGCTGCTACGCGGCATTTGCCGGCTGCTGCTGCCCCAGAGCGAAGAGCGCCGCATCCGCTGGCACCTGGAGCTGCCGCCCACCCCGCTAGTGGCAAATCTGGATGCCCAGCAGTTGGAGCAGGCCCTGCTCAACGTTGCCAAAAACGCCCTCGAAGCCATTGGCCACGATGGCAACGTCTGGGTGCGCACTTCCGCCGAACCGCCCACCGTCGTCATTGAAAATGACGGCCCCGGCCTGACACCGGAAGTGAGCCAACGCTTGTTCACGCCTTTTTTCAGCACCAAGCGCGACGGGCAGGGCATCGGCCTGACGCTGGTGCGCGACGTGCTGCTGGCCCACGGCTTCCGGTTCGAGCTCGTGACTTCTCCGCGCGGAACCACAGCGTTCACCGTCTGGCTGGTGCCGGCTGCCTAAGATGTGCACGCCATCGATCCACCATGCACTGCCCGCCCCAAAAAGCGTACGTAGGCACCATCCGCCGGCTAAAAATCATCGCCGAGATAATTGCCCCGCGCTACGAAATCAGGGCCCCCTTGATGAGCTGCTCTGCCGCCAGCGCCTGGCGCAGCAAGTTAGCCCCTTGCATACGGCACAGGCGTTCGGCGAAATAAGCTGCCGGGGCGTGGCCCGTTTTCTGTCCGATTTACTTCTTCTGGCTGCCTCCTTCGGCCGGCGGGCCCAACACCTTGATTTTGTCGGTTTTACGCAGGGCGGACACCACTTCCACGTTAATGCCGTCGGACAACCCCGTTTTAACCAGCCGCTTCTGAAACCGCTGGGGTCCGGTTTCCACTTCTACGAACACGCTGTCTTTATTGAGCTTGCCAAACTGCAACAGGCTTTCCCGGATGGCCAGCACCTGTACGCAGCGCCCCAACACGATGTCTCCGTTGGCCGAGTAGTTAGCCCGCAGGAACTGCCCCGGCTGGAGTTTAACCCGGGCCCGCACCAAAAATTTGGTGGCGCCTTCTTCCACCACGCCCTTGGGGGCAATGTATTCGAGGGTCGCGGGAAAGGTTTGGTTTTCCAAAGCCCCCACGGTTAAGGTCAAGGCCATACCCTCGCGGACCTTGCCCACTTCGCTTTCGTCTACTTTGCCCTCAAATACCAGGCTTTGCATGTCGGCCACCGTGGCCATGGTGGTGCCCTCGTTAAAATTATTGCGCTCCACCACCGAGGAGCCGGCTTTAATCGGCACGTCGAGGAGTAAGCCGGTGATGGTAGAACGCACCAGGTTAGATGCCCCACCGGTGTTGCGCGAGGTTCCCCGCTGGGCAATCTGCAGGTCGTTTTCGGCGGCCCGAAGGGCTTGCTGCTTAGCTTTGGCATCGGCCACAAAGCGGTTATACTCCTGCTGGGCGATGACTTTTTGCTCGAACAGCGCCCGTTGGCGGGCCAGTTCCGTTTGGCTGGTTTCCACGGCAATGCGGGCCGCTTGGATGTTGTTTTGGGCGCTGTTGACGTTGCCGGCGTTGGCCACCGTACGGATGCGCGCAATCAGCTGGCCTTGCTTGATGGGCTGCCCGGCCTCCACGTACAGCTCGTCCACGATGCCCGATACCTGGGGCTTGATTTGCACCTCCCGCCGCGGCACGATGCTACCTGTGGCCACGGCTTTTTTCACGATGTCCGTCACGAACGGCGTTTCGGTTTTGTAAGTAATGGGATCGGCGTGGGCCTGGCGGTAGAAGTAGTTGGCCAACCACCCAAACCCGGCCAGCAACAGCAGCAAAAGCAGCACCCACAGGATGCGCGCCACGGTGATAACGGACTTTTGGGACGGGGCGTCGGGCCGGTACGGGTCTGGCACGGGCGGCCGCGTGGCCGGTGGTGGCTGCGCCGCTTCTGACAGGCTTTCGTTGGACAGCGTTTCGTTTTTCATGGTGCAAGACCCAGCGCGGGCGTACTGTTAATAATTAACTTCCAGTGAGTTGGGCTTATTCGTCCTTGAGGGCCACTACGGGCTGCACCCGGGCCGCAATGGTGGCGGGCAGCACCCCGGCCAGCGCACCGGCCGCCACCAGCAGCCCCACGGCCAACAGGGCCACGCCCACGTCTACCTGCGGACTGGCAAAAAAACTGATGTCTTGGCCGGCAATCAGCGCGCTGATGCCGGCCATGAGCGCCGTACCGCCCAACAGCCCCATCAGGCCCGCCCCGGCCGTGAGCACGATGCTCTCCTGCACAATCAAGCTGACGATGCTGCCCGGCGTGGCCCCCAGGGCCTTGCGGATGCCGATTTCCTTGGTCCGCTCCTTCACCACGATGAGCATGATGTTGCTTACGCCGATGACGCCGGCCAGCATGGTGCCGATGCTGACCAACCAGCTGAACGCCGCAATGCCGGCAAACAGCCCCTGCACGCGGGCATATTCTTCTTCCACGGTGGCTGACCCAAAGGCTCGGTCGTCGGCGGGGGCCACTTTGTGCTGGCGGGCCAGCACCTGCTTAGCCTTGGCTTCGACTACGGCCGCGGGGGTGCCAGCGCGCGGGATAAAAGCAAAATAATCAATTTTATTAACTTGGTTGAAAGCTACTTGCAGCGTGGTGAGGGGCACGAAGATGGTTTGGCCTTCCTGCTGCGCCTCCTCCGCTTTGCCCGCCCCCCGGAAGACGCCCACCACCTGAAAAAAGCTGCCCTTGATGTTGATGTAGCGGCCCATGGGATTCGCCGGGCCAAATAGCACGTCCACCACCCGGTTGCCGATGACGGCGACCTTGCGCCGCTCCGCAAGGTCGGGTGGGTTCACGAAGCGGCCCTGCGTCAGGTGCACGGCCCGGACGGCAGGATAGCCCGGGTACTCGCCGTTGACCGAAAACGAGGCGCTTTTAGGCCCGTACTGCACCGTGAACGTGCCGTGCAGCGAGGTCCGGGGCAGCACCAACGCGGCTTCGGGCACCTCGCGCTCGAGGGCCGCCACGTCGTCGTTGGTGAACTGCACGTTGCGCCCTGCCTTCAAGCCCATAAACGGCACGCTGGTGCGCTGCGACCACACAAACACGGCGTTTTTGGCTACATCAAACTCTTTTTCCGCGCCGTTGCGTACGCCTTTGCCCGCTGCCAGCAGTACCGCCAGCATGAAAATGCCCCAAAACACCCCAAAGGCCGTCAGGCCTGTGCGCAGCTTGTGCCGCCGCACCGTGCCGAGGATCTCCTGCCATTGATCGAGGTCAAACATGACGGCTTGCTGTTGAATTTAGGTTTTAGTCGGCGCGCAGCGCTTCAATGGGCTTAATATTCGCGGCTTTGGTGGCGGGCACTAGGCCCGCCACGACGCCCGCCACCACCAGCAGGCTAATGGCGCTGACGGCAACCGTGAAATTCACCTCCGGGTGGTCGAAATAGGAAGAAGTGCCCCCCGCTTTTTCGAGGACGTAGCGCACGGCGTCAAGCACGGCCACGCCGGCCAAAAGACCCAGGTAGCCTGAGACTCCAGTAATTACCACTGACTCCTGCACAATCATCGTCACGATGCTCCAAGGCGTGGCCCCCAAGGCCTTACGCACCCCAATCTCACGGGTGCGTTCCTGCACGACGATGAGCATGATATTGCTCACGCCCACCACGCCCGCCACCAACGTCAGCACGCCGATGACGGACACGAACAGCTTAATGCCCATGAACAGGCCCTGAAAGCGCTGCGCTTCCTCCTCGTTGTTTTCCAGGTCCAAGGCCTGTTTATCGGCCGGATCGAACTGGTGCCGGCGGGCCAGGAGCAGGCGTACTTGGTCGGCCACCTGCCGCACTGGCACGCCGCCGTGGGTGGTCAGGCTCAGCAGCTGCACTTGGTTGTATTGGTTGAAGGTGGTCTGGAAAGTGCTGAAGGGCACGAAGGCGCGCTCCTCATTGCGGCCTTGGTTTTGGGTGGTCGTGAAAATACCCACCACCTTGAAAAACACCCCTTTTATTTGCACGTATTGGCCCAGAGCCTCCTCATCGCCGAACAGGACCTTGCGCACCTTTTCTCCCATAATCAGCACCTTGCGCTGCTCGGCCAAGTCGAGCGGGCTCAACAGGCGGCCGCGCGTGAGCACTTCGCCGTTGATAGTAAAAAAATCGGCGTTCGCCCCATACACCTGGTACGAGCCATTTTTGGCACCCCGCACGATGGTGTACTCGCCGGACAGCCGGTTGCGGGGCGCCAGCAGCTCCACCCCTTCGATGGCGTGACGCACAGCTTCCATATCGGTGTTAGTGAGCTTGATTTCCCGGCCGGGTTTCAGGCCCTGCCACGGCAGGGCCGTCTTTCCTCCGCTGGCATAAAGGCTGTTACGGGAGCCGGCGCCGAATTCCTTGTAAACACCGTTCTCTAGTCCCTTGCCGGCACCCAGCAGCAGCACGAGCATGAATATGCCCCAAAATACCCCGAAGGCCGTCAGAAACGTGCGCAGCTTGTTGCGCCGCATGGTGTCCGCAATCTCTTGCCACTTATCGAGGTCGAACATGGAAAAAGGTTAGGTGGCCAGCATTCGGTGGGCATCCCCAAGCAGCTCCTCGGTTTCGTCGCCGACGATGCGCCCGTCGCGCACCCGCACTACGCGGTGGGTTTGGGCGGCAATGTCGTGCTCGTGGGTCACGATGACGACGGTCATTCCCTCGTGGTTCACCTGCTTAAAAATATCCATCACTTCCTGGGTAGTCTGGGTATCAAGGGCCCCCGTGGGTTCGTCGGCCAGAATGAGCTTGGGCTGGCTGATGAGGGCCCGGGCAATGGCCACGCGCTGCTTCTGGCCCCCGCTCAGCTCTGAAGGCAGGTGGGTGGCCCAGTCCCGCAGGCCTACCCGGTCGAGGTAATCGAGGGCCCGGTGGTTGCGTTCCCGCCGGCTCACCCGTTGGTAGTAGAGCGGCAGAGCCACGTTTTCCATAGCGTTTTTGAAGTTCAACAGGTTGAACGACTGGAACACAAAGCCCAGAAAATGATTGCGGTACTGCGCGGCCCGGGTCTGGGACATGCTGCGGTCGATGCGGGTGCCGGCCAGGTCGTAGCTGCCTGCATCAAAGTCGTCCAGCATGCCCAGGATGTTAAGCAAAGTGCTCTTGCCGGACCCCGAGGAGCCCATGATGCTCACCAACTCTCCTTCCCGCACGTGCAAGTCGATGCCTTTGAGTACCTCCAGGCGGTGCGTACCCACCGCGTAGCTTTTTCGGATGCCCTGTAGTTGAATCATAAGCTTTTGAGGCCAAATAGACGTCCCATTATTCTTCGTGGCAGGCAACGCAAAACCGAGACATGCTTGCGCAAGGACCAGAAGTCATTGCCTCCTTACTTCCAGTTAGTTCTCAAACTTTCGCCAAGCAGCGGCGTTACAATAGGCAAAGATGAATGTTCTGCGCTAACCGTTGCCTGGGCAGTACCAACGAGGCCATTTTACCGGACGAATAAGTACTGCTTGCGCCATCCTCATTACCCGCGCCGTAGGAGCTAAACCATTTGCCACAAATATTTTAAACGGGTAACAGTAAGTTCTTATTATTGAAAGAAGGGCTCAGTAACCAGGCTTGAATCGTAAGAAGACTATATTTTTTTGCCATGGAGGGACCGGCGCCAGTCAGGCAGTCCTCGATTCACTTTGTGACAACTCGATTTCTAGTTTATAGCGCCTAAAAAGTGGATTCGTAGGGGCCCGCGGCACTAGCATGTAGCCGGCCACGGCCGTGACGGGCAGCCCGTAATTGATGAGAAAGCGCACGAGGTTGAGCCCAAACAGCGAACCGCTTGCCGTAGAGATGCCCATCACTATGCCCACGCCCGAGAGTACGGCCGCCAGCATTGCCCACGTTCATTAGGGCCGACGCCCACGTCTGGCGTCGGTTAGCAGACATGAG
>JANPOR010000079.1:0-6287 GCA_031428075.1 Hymenobacter sp.
ATTTTCGCGACAACAGGATTCGCACGCGCAATTCACCAAAGCCAGCAACGAGTACAAAGAGAAATCATTGAGCCTCAACTTTGTCAACTCGCTGTTTTTCCCGCTGATTCTGTTTTTGGTGGGCCTCAGCACACTCATCACCGTGTGGGTGGGCGGGCAGGAAGTGATTCGAGGCACCATCACCACCGGCACCATCGCCGAGTTCCTGATCTACGTGAATCTGCTGACTTGGCCAGTCACGGCCCTGGGCTGGACTTCCTCCCTGGTGCAGCGCGCTGAGGCCTCGCAGGCCCGCATCAACGAGTTTTTGGACCAGAAAACCGACATCGTGTCGCGCCAGAACCTAGCGCACGAAATGCAGGGCGACATCGTATTCGAGAACGTGTCGTTTACTTATCCCGACACCGGTATTCAGGCCCTGCGCAACGTGAGCTTTCGCATCCGGCCGGGCCAGACGCTGGCCGTCATCGGCAACACGGGCTCGGGCAAGAGTACCGTTGCCGCCTTGCTCTGCCGCCTCTACGACGTCACGGCTGGCCACATCGCCATCGATGGAATTGACGTGCGGGACTACGCGCTGCCCAGCTTGCGTGAGCAGATCGGCTACGTGCCGCAGGACGTGTTTTTATTTTCCGACAGCATCCGCCACAACATCAATTTCGGCCTCGACCGCCCCGAAGAGGAAAAAATGCTGCAAGCGGCCCGCGACGCGGCCGTGTATGACAACATTGTGGCCTTTCCCGAAGGCTTCGACACCAAAGTGGGCGAGCGGGGCATCACCCTTTCCGGGGGCCAGAAGCAGCGCGTGAGCATGGCGAGGGCCTTGGTAAAAGAGCCCAAAATTTTGATTCTGGACGACTCACTTTCCGCGGTCGACACCAAAACCGAAAATACGATCCTGGGGGCCCTGCAGCGTATCATGGCCGACCGCACCAGCCTCATCATCTCACACCGCGTCAGTTCGGTGAAGCTGGCCGACGACATTCTCGTGCTCGACGACGGCGTGATCGTGCAGCACGGCACCCACGAGGCCCTGATGACCGAGCCCGAAGGCCTCTACCGGGCCCTGTACGAGCGGCAGCTGCAAGCCGAGGAGGCGTGATTTTCTTGCTTATGAGCCAGCGCCTCGCCCACGTGGTAGTGCTCGTCCGCGACTACGACGAAGTCATTGCGTTCTACACCAAGATCCTGGGCTTCTTCCTGGCGTCCGACCAGAGCCTCGGCGGAAGCAAGCGCTGGATGGTAGTGAATCCGCTGGGACCGGCCGGGTGCCTGTTGCTGGCCGGGGCCAATACCGACGAAAAAAAGCGTAGCGGAGGCCGCCAGGGCAGCGGGCGGGTGTAGCTGTTCCTACACACCGACGACTTTTGGCGCGATTACGCCGCGTTGCGAGCCCGCGGCCTGCGTTTCCAGGAAGCGCCCCGCACGTAGCCCTATGGCCACGTAGACGTGTTTGAGGACCTATACGGCAACCGGTGGGATTTGCTGGAGCCGCTCGGCAGCCAGGCTTAGAGCCCTATTCGCCGAGACGCACGCGGCGCATGCCGGTGCGCAAACCGGCCGTGCAGCGCACCACGTAGTAGCCCGCAGGTAACTGACTCACGTTCAAATCAATGGGGTTATTACCTGCTATGACGTTGCGGGTGAGCACCGGCCGACCGGTGGCGTCGTTTACCTCAATCGTAGTAGGGCCGGAAGCATCGGTGTGCACGGCGAGCTGTTTGGTGGCAGGGTTCACCTCGGCCTTGATTTTGAGGGCTGTAGGATCGGCGGCAGGCGTTACCGGGGCCAGCGCCACGCGAGCAGGGGTCTTATCGGCTGGTTCGACAGAAATCGCTTTGGCCAAGGCCCCGGCAGCTGCCGGGGCCTTGGCCGCCGACTTGGTCGTTCCTAGTTTGGCGGGAGCTGCTTTGGCAACTCCTGCTTTAGCCGAGGCTGATTTGATAGATGTTTTGCCCGCCGGCATTTTGCTTTGGGCGCGGACCACGGCCGGCGCCATCAGGCCTCCGGCTAGAATAAAGAATAGAATTTTCATAACGTTTTAGAGAATAGTAACAGCCGGCTGTAACGGCAGCGGTAAAAGTACGTAACGGCCCGCCAATCACCCCGATGTGCGCGGCAGGGGTCCTGCCCGGCCGGTTCCAACAAAAAAAATAATTGACCCCCGCTTGCGCCGGGCGCGGCAAAAGCCTTACCTTTATCACTCCAATTACCCATCGGGGTGTAGCGTAGCCTGGTATCGCGCCAGCATGGGGTGCTGGAGGTCGTAGGTTCGAATCCTGCCACTCCGACTGAAGAGCAGCCGCTCTCGAAAGCCCTCGAACCTCAGCGTTCGGGGGCTTTTTTCGGCCGCTTTGGGAATTGGAAATATGAACGGGAGCCGCCCCATCGGCCCCGGTTTCGGGGTGTAGCGCAGCCCGGTAGCGCGCGTCGTTCGGGACGACGAGGCCGTAGGTTCGAATCCTGCCACCCCGACTTCAACAAAAGAAGGGCTCTTTCCTTAAGCAGGAAAGAGCCCTTCTTTTTTCGGGCGAACCATTCCGGCGCTGCTTTAAAAAACAGTACACTAAGACCCCGCTAGCACCGCACCGGTCGGGTTCAATTATTCATATAATATTTAGCTTAACTTCAAAAAGTCAACGCATTACATTTGGTATGTTTATCGTCTCAACTCATGCAGCGAGACCGTGGAACGCCTTTTCACGCTGTTGATTCTGGCAGGAGCTGAGTGGGCACTGGGCCCACAATCTGCGCATGCGTAACGCTGCCATGCATCGTCTCATAGCACATTCGTCCACCGTGGTCACACCGGCGGCCCGCCGATGCCCTACGTGCCCGGCCGTTGGACGGCGTATTTGGCCTGCTGGGCCTAGCCGACCGCGCAGGCACGCCCTTGAGGCTCGATTTGGACGCGGATTACTGGGTGCTGCCGCACTGGAGCACGGGTTTGCGCAGCACCGCTACGAACTTGATGCCAGCTAGTCCTTCGGCCGATGCTTACCCGGATGTGCGCCAGCCCCGACTGGAACAGTACAGCCTCACGTGGAGCAACAACGTGCTGCCGACCGACGGCACCCGGTGGCGGCTGGCGTTGCAAGGCGGAGCGGGTCTGGGCGGAGTGGGCCCGTACGACAACACCCGCGGGGTGCCCGTGCGGGGCAGCTGCGGCTGCTATACGGCGGCGGGAATGGCCTCTTCTAATGCGTTGGTCACGGAAATCGGCTTGGCCGCCACGCACAAAAGCAAAAAGCGAAACGGGCCGTGGCTCGTGTTACGGGGCGGCTACCAGCAGTGAGACGGCTCGGTACCGTTCGGGGCACCCGACCAGTTTTTGACCCACCTGCTGAGCGTGGAGCTGAGTATGCCCGATGCGCCGCCGCACCGGGAGTAAGTCGTGCTACTTCACGCCCACCCACACTTCGGCGGTATCGCCGGGCCCGAAGCGTTCAAGGTAGAAATCGCGCTGGGCCAGCTTTTGCTGCTTCACCAAGTCGAGGGCGGCGGGGTAGAGCTTATTGGGCGACAGCAGGTAGCTCACCCCGCGCAGGCGGGCGGCCACCACGCGCTGGCCGGTTGGCACGAGGCGGTAGCGCAAGCCCGCTGGTAGTGGCTGCACTGTATCGGCCACCACCAAGCCGATGAACGCGCGCACCGTATCGTGGGCCGTTTCAGGGTTGTTGTAGTAAACATTGGCCAGCGCGATGCCCGGTATGCGGCCGCCGTCGAGCACCTGTTTGGCCCGGCGAAAAAGCGGCCCAAAATCTTCGCCCTGTGCAGCCCCGGCGTAGGCCTGCCCGGCCAGCAGCACCGGCGCGGTAGTGGTTTCGAGGGCCACGGTGGGCTGGCGGAACCCGCCGAGCCAAACGTAGGCCCCGGCTGCCAGGACTGCCAGCAGCACGGCGGCCAGAAAAATATAGCGGGTCGTCATCGGGATAAAGGTAGTAGTACGGCCGCAGCGACACGAGTTGGCTCGCGCACCAATGTAGTAGCCGTAGCCGTGGACGAAGAGCGCGGGCAAGGACCGGCGGAGTGGCGGGGCCCCGGCGCAGCTTTCGGTGGGCGGAATTTTCTGCGAGACCAGCGGCAATAAAGGCAAGCCTACAGAACCGCCACAGCCGACGGCTGTTGTAGGACAGGCGTAGTTTTACGGCTCGTTTTTTCGAATGTACTTATGTCGCTGCCTACTTCTTCTGCCGCTGGCGCCCCCCGAGTGCCGCTCACTGTAGCGGGGGGAGGGCTGGTGGGTACGCTGCTGGCGCTGTACCTGGCCCGGCGCGGCCACCAAGTACAGGTGCTCGACCGTCGCCCCGACCTGCGCCGGAGCAGCCGTAGCGAGGGCCGTTCCATCAATTTGGCGCTGTCGGACCGCGGCTGGCGGGCCCTGGAGGGGGTGGGCATTGCCGACGACGTTCGGCGGGTGAGCATTCCGCTTTACCAGCGCGTGATGCACGACCGTTTGGGCCAACTCACGGCCCAGCCTTATGGGGCCCCCGGGCAGGCCATCTACTCCGTCAACCGCGACCAGCTCAACCGCACTATGCTCGACTTACTGGAGGCACGACCCGGCGTACGGCTGCGCTTTGAGCAGCAATTGCAGCGGGTGGAGCTGGTCGAGCGTACCCTACACCTGCTCGACGTGGCCACTGGCCGTGCCTACACCGAGCCGTACGGTCACTTGTTCGGGACCGACGGAGCATTCTCGGCCGTGCGCGGGGCTTTGCAACGCACCGACCGCTTCAACTACTCGCAGACTTACCTCGAATACGGCTATAAGGAGCTGACGATCGAGGCTGGTCCCGGCGGCGCGTGGGCCCTGGAAAAGAACGCCCTCCACATCTGGCCCCGCGGCCAGTACCTGATGATTGCGCTGCCCAACCTCGTCGGCTCGTTCAACGCCACCCTGTTTTTTCCGTACGAGGGCCCCGAGAGTTTCGCCGCCCTGCCCGACGCGACGGCCGTGACGACCTTCTTCGCCGACGTGTTTCCCGACGTGGTACCGCTGATGCCGCACCTCGCCGACGAGTTTTTTGCGCGCCCCGCCAGCTCGCTCGTGACCGTGCGATGCTACCCCTGGCGCCACGCCGCCGACGTGCTGCTGCTCGGCGACGCCGCCCACGCCATTGTGCCTTTCTACGGCCAGGGCATGAATGCGGGCTTCGAAGACTGCACTGTGCTCGACGGCCTGCTGGCGCAGCACGGCGACGACGCTTGGCCGGTCGTAATGGAAGCCTTTGAGCACCAGCGCAAACCCAACACCGATGCCATGGCCGACCTGGCTCTTTACAATTTTGTGGAGATGCGCGACCGGGTGGGCGACCCGCGTTTTTTATTGCAGAAGCGCATCGAAAACAAGATTGCCGCCTTGTACCCCGACCGCTGGGTACCGCTCTACACGCGGGTCACGTTTTCGCACCTGCCCTACGCCGACGCCTGGGCCGCCGGCCAGCGCCAGGACGCCGTGATGGCCCGGCTCATGCCCCACATCAGGACCGAGGCCGATTTCGATACCCCCGCCGTGCAGGCGCAGCTACACCAAGAACTGACAGCCGCGGCGGTGTAATCGAAAAAATTAAGAACCAAGAATTTTTAGACCAGTGATAAGTTTTGCGCTGTGAGTGATTATCTTGGCCCTGCCAAGGATGCTTCTTGCCCCGTAGTTTTACCCGCCGCGCCGCTCTTCTGTTTATGCTTACCTGCGCCATCATCGACGACGACGAGATCAATCGGCTTACCCTGGAGCACTACATCAGCCTCACGCCCGACCTGGAGTTGAAAGCTTCGCTGGCCGACGGCATCGCGGGCCTGGCCTACCTGCGCAAAGGCCCCCCGGTGGACGTGTTGTTCCTCGACATCGAGATGCCCCACCTCAACGGATTAGAGATGCTGCGGCTGCTCCAGAACCCGCCCGAGGTCATCATCACCACCGCTCGCAACGACTTCGCCGTCGACGCCTTCGAGCTACGGGCGACTGACTACCTAGTAAAGCCCTTCGAATACAGCCGCTTCAGCCAGGCCGTGGAGCGGGTGCGCGCCCGGCCCCGCCCGGCCAGGGCCCCCGACATGCCGGCCAGCGCCGACGTATTCGTGAAAGTGAACAGCCGCATGGTGCGCGTCAATTTTGACGGAGTGCTCTATGTCGAAGCCCTGTCCGACTACGTCAACATCGTTACGACCCAGCACAAATACATCGTGTACACCACCCTGAAGGCCCTGGAGGCGCGGCTGGCGGTGTTTCCCAACTTCGTGCGCGTCCACCGCAGCTACCTGCTCAACACCCAGCACATCGA
>JANPOR010000080.1:0-1644 GCA_031428075.1 Hymenobacter sp.
GTAGTTCTAACCAGTCGAGCAATTCCAATGAGGGCCTGCGGGCGGCAGCGGCCGTGGCGGCTTGCTGGGCGGAGGCATGGGCGGTTTGCTGAGCGGCATTTTCGGTGGCGGCCGGTAGGCGCCCCCCCCCCGCACGACGCAATGCAAACAAAAGCGGCAGCCCTCATACGGGGGCTGCCGCCTTTGTTTGCATTACCCGATGTTTTTGATTTACGCGCTGGCCACAGCGTCGGCGGCTGTAGCGGTGGCCTGCCAGCCGCCTTCTTTTTCCACCACTTCCACGATGGAATAGTTCAGGGCCTCTTTGGTATCGAGGTATTCGTCGTAGCTGCTGGTTTCGACGAAATATTGTACCGTTACCTCCTTGCCGCTGGGAGTGAGGGCGTTGAATTTCATCTGCACGTCCTGCGTCACGAGCGGGTGCTCCTGCATAGCGACCACGGCCCCAGCAATGATGGCGTGGAGCTGGGCGCTGGTAGTGCGCTGGTCAAAAATGAGCGTGAAGCCCACCCGGCGGGCCGTGCGCAGGCTCAGGTTGTCGAGGGGCTTGTCGATCATGCTTTTGTTGGGCACGGTGAGGTAGCTTTTCTCGGCCGTGCGCAGGCGAGTGCTGCGGAAACCAATTTTTTCGACTGTGCCGCTCACGTTGCCGGCCGTCACCAAGTCGCCCACGCCGAAGGGCCGGTCAAGGAAAATCGTAAACGAGGCGAGTAAGTTTTCGAGGCTTTCCTTGGCAGCGAAGGCCACGGCCAAGCCCCCGATGCCCAGGCCCCCAACTAGGGCCGTCACGTTCACCCCGAACACCTGGCCCATTACCACTAGTAGGCCGACGACGACGACAAACACCTTTACCAAGTCTTTAGCGAAGGGCAGGAATTGGTTGTCGAGGCGGCTGGCGTCGGCGGCCCGCAGGGCGGCGCGGCGCTGCACCACCAGCAGGGAAAAATCGATGATCCGCATTACAACCCACACTACCGTGGCAATTATCCCCAGGTGGAACAGCCCGAGCAGCGCCATTTTGGGCCAAGGCTCGGCGCCCGGTACCGTCAGGGTCGGCAGCGGGTAGCGCAACAGACTAAAAGCCACGTACACCGTGGCCAAGAACAGCAGCGTGCTCAGGGGCTGGATGAGTAAGTTGTGCAACTCTGATGCACTCACGCCGGCTGTGTAGCGCTTGGTGAGCCGGAACAGCGCCGCGCTCACCAAGCGTGAAAGAAGCCGATTGAGGGCCCCGCCGAAGACCAGTACCAGCAAGGCCCAGGCGTAGTCGACCAGCTCATTGCCCAATAGCTCGCGATGCAAAAAAGAAGGTATCTCCATAATTAATAAGCCAACAAAAATAACCCGTCGGAGGGCCCAAATACGGCCCTGAACGCGTCCCTATTGGGTGCTGGATGGGCCCAAAGATGGTCCCTTTGTGAGTTTGTGCGCCGCTTCGCCCAAATTTTATGTTGCCTAAATGCAAACTTTATGCGGGAAGATATTGTAATAGCTTTATTCTAGACTTACAAAACCTACTTCCATATTTTTCTCTTCATGAAACCACTCCTCGCACGCGTTGAAGCGCACCAGTTAGACCGCGCCGCGGCTATGCTAAAAGTACTGTCCCACCCCAAGCGCCTAGCCATCGTCGATTTACTTGGC
>JANPOR010000081.1:0-1781 GCA_031428075.1 Hymenobacter sp.
GTGCGCATCCGCGAGCAGTGCGAAAGCCAGTACGGCACGCCCCTTACCAACATCGTGTACATGGGCATGGGCGAGCCGCTGCTCAACTACGCCAACGTGGTGGAAAGCGTGCGCCGCATCACGGCCCCCGATGGCCTGAACATGGCGCCGCGCCGCATCACCATCAGCACGGCCGGCATTGCCAAAATGATTAAAAAGCTGGCCGACGACGACGTGAAGGCCAACCTGGCCCTGAGCCTGCACGCGCCCACCGACGCCAAGCGCAGCGAAATCATGCCCATCAACGAGGCCAACTCGCTGGGGGCGCTGAAGGAAGCTCTCCAGTATTACCACCAGAAGACCGGCCGCAAGGTCACCTACGAATACATTGTGTTCGAAAATTTCAACGACACCCTGGAGGACGCCGAAAACCTGCTCAAAATCAGCAAGTGGCTGCCCTGCAAAATTAATTTGATTGAGTATAACCCCATCGAAAACGCCGACTACCGCAATACCGGCGAGGAAAACCTGATGTCGTTCCACCAGTACTTGGCCGACCGCGGCGTGCAAACCAACCTGCGCCGCAGCCGTGGCAAAGACATCGACGCCGCGTGTGGACAACTGGCGGTGAAGGAGAAAACCACAGCATAGAGGCGGTTTTTTACCCCCGCCAGCTGCCCGTGGCCCGTGGCCGGCCGGTAGCTTTTTCCTCATCCGACTCGCCGGGCTTCACTTCTTCGAGCCGCACGCGTACGGCGTGGGCCTTAGGCTGCACTTTTTGCCCGTAGGCGTCGGCAAATTCCTGGGTGAACTCGGCCCCAAAGAAAATGATCAGCGACGAGTAGTTGATCCAAAGCAGCAGCACGATGGCCGAGCCCGCCGCCCCGAAGGCCGAGCCGGGGTTGGCAAAGCCGATGTACAAAGCAATGAGAAACTTGCCCAGCACAAACAGCAGCGCCGTGATGAAGGCCCCGATGCCCACGTCGCGCCACCGGATGATGGCGTCGGGCAGGTAACGATAGATGAGGGCAAACAGCAGCGTGGTGACGCCGAGCGACAGCGCAAAATCGACCAGCTTGATGGCGACCAGCCCCGCGGCGGGAATCAGGTGCTGGAGCCACCCGGTGAATGCGCTCAGCACGGCGCTGACCACAAAAGAGAGCAGCAGCAGTAGCGCCACGCTCAGGATGAGGCCGAAGGAAAGCAAGCGCTGGCGAATGTAATCGCCGATGCCGATGCCCGTGGTTTTCACCTTCAAGTTCCAGATGTCGTTGATGCTCTCTTGGAGCGTGACGAAGAATGTGGTGGCCGCAAACAGCAGCGTGCCCACCCCGATGGCGGTGGCCAGCCCGCTTTTGTGCTGCAGGGTGAAGGTGGCGATGCTGTCCTGCAAGAACTTAGCCGAGTCGGCCCCCACCAGCCCTTTCAACTGTCCGTATACCTGCCCGGTCACGGCGTCGTGCCCGAAAAATGTACTGGCCACCGTGATGACGATAAGCAGCAGCGGTGGCAGCGAGAAAATAGTGTAGTACGAGAGGGCCGCTGCGTGCCGGAACGAATTGTTTTCCATGAACTCGCCGGCCGACGACTTGACGATTTGCAGAACATCGGAAAGTTTATACGTCGCCATCTAAACAGTGTGCAAGGTGTATGCCTAGTACGGTCGCTCAGGGCTTTCGTTTGAAAAACAAATAGCTTTTTGATTACGAAACGGTTAGCTCAGCGGCCGGCGCGGTGCAGCTCCCACCGCAGCGTTTCGACCGGGGCGGCGCGCAGGGCCGCGGCCAGCGCGGTGTCGTCCT
>JANPOR010000082.1:0-8052 GCA_031428075.1 Hymenobacter sp.
TGCTCAAAGAATCAAAGGATACTGGCTTGACCAAGCAAAAAAGACCGTCTAGGAGCTAAAAGCGCCGAAAAAATTCAGCCATTCCTTATTCGGGAACAAGTCTATCAAATAAAAGAGGACCCCGCAACATCAGCTGCGGGGCCCTCCTCATTTCTTATTTCTAGATCACCGCTTACCTCAACACTGTTTCGCGGCTAACTGCCTCCACCCTGGCGCTCATTTCCCGCACGGCTTGCGCGATGCCAGCGGCATCGAAGCCGCATTCCTTGTAGAGCTGGTCCTGGGTGCCGTGCTCCACTACTCGGTCGGGGATGCCGAGGCGGCGGATGGGCAGGTGCTGACCGTTATCGGCCAGGAATTCTAGCACGGCCGAGCCGAAGCCGCCCATCAGACAGCCGTCTTCGACGGTGATGATAGCGCGGTAGCGGCGGGCTACGGCCAGCAGCATTTCTTCGTCGAGCGGCTTGCAGAAGCGTAAATCGTAGTGGCCCACGTCGAGGCCTTCGGCGGCAAGGGCAGCGGCGGCTTTCATGGCGTAGTTGCCGATGTGGCCGATGGTGAGGATGGCCACGCCGCCGGCTTCGCCCTCGTGGATGACGCGGCCCGTACCCACAGCCACGCGCTGCAGAGGCGTGCGCCACGCGGGCATCACGCCTTCGCCGCGCGGGTAGCGGATGCTGAAGGGCCCCGCGTTTTCGGGCAACTGGGCGGTGTACATCAGGTTGCGCAGCTCCTGCTCGTTCATCGGGGCCGATACCACAATATTGGGGACGCAACGCATGTAAGCCAGGTCGTAGCAGCCGTGGTGCGTGGGGCCATCGGCCCCGGCAAAGCCGGCGCGGTCGAGGCAAAACACCACGTGCAGGTTTTGCAGGGCCACGTCGTGGATCACCTGGTCGTAGCCCCGCTGCATGAACGAGGAGTAGATGTTGCAAAACGGCACCAAGCCCTGGGTGGCCAGCCCGGCCGAGAACGTAACGGCGTGCTGCTCGGCGATGCCCACGTCGAAGGCACGGGTGGGCATGGCGGCCATCATCAGGTTCAGCGACGAACCCGAGGGCATGGCTGGCGTCACGCCCATGATTTTGTCGTTGGCTTCGGCCAACTCCACGATGGTGTGGCCGAACACGTCCTGGTACTTCGGCGGCTGGGGCAGGTCGGGGACTTTGTTGTAAATCTCGCCCGTGATCTTGTCGAACAAGCCGGGCGCGTGCCACAGTGTCTGGTCTTTTTCGGCCAGCGCGTAGCCCTTGCCTTTCACCGTTACGCAGTGCAGCAGCTTGGGCCCCGGAATGGCTTTGAGGTCGTTGAGCACCTCCACCAAGTGCTGCACATCGTGCCCATCGACGGGCCCGAAGTAGCGGAAATTCAGGGCCTCGAACAGGTTACTTTGCTTCATCAAGGTCGCCTTCATGGCGGCCTCCACTTTGCGGGCAATGTGCTGCGGGTTGGGACCAAACTTGCTGAGCTTGCCCAGTACGTTCCACAGCTCGTCGCGCACCTTGTTGTAAGTGCGCGAAGTGGTGATGTCGGTCAGGTATTCCTTCAGGGCCCCCACGTTGGGGTCGATGCTCATGCAGTTGTCGTTGAGCACGACAATCATGTTGTTGTTGAGGGCCCCGGCTTGGTTCAGGGCCTCGAAGCTCATCCCGGCCGTCATGGCCCCGTCGCCAATCACAGCGATGTGCTGGCGGTCAAATTCTTTTTTATAATCCGAGGCCACCGCCATGCCCAGCGCTGCGCCGATGCTAGTGCTGCTGTGGCCCACGCCGAACGCGTCGTACGGACTTTCCGACATTTTGGGAAAGCCCGACATGCCGCCGTAGCGCCGGTTGGTGGGAAAAAGGTCGCGCCGTCCGGTCAAAATTTTATGGCCGTAAGCCTGGTGGCCGACGTCCCAGACGAGTTGGTCGTGGGGCGTATCGAAGACGTAGTGCAGGGCCACCGTCAGCTCCACCACACCCAGCGAGGCCCCGAAGTGGCCGCCGTAGATGCTGACCGTGTCAATAATGAACTCGCGCAGTTCTTGGCTGAGCTGCACTAACTGCTCGGGAGCGAACTTTTTAAGGTCGTCGGGCGAATTTATTGCCGCTAGGAGCGGGCCGGGTTCAATGATCATCGGGGCAAGCGTCGGGATGGGAAGCGGTAAGTAACCGCCAAGCCCGCTAAATGATTGGCCGGCCGGCCGCAAAGGTACGGCGTGACCCGCCCGGCAGTTGGATAGCGCGGGGAGCAATTGTCGTTCCGAACGCCGCCCGTCATCCAGGAGCCGTCTGTCATTCCGAGCGCGGCGCGGAATCCGGGGCCCTGCAAAAACGGCTCGCTGCCAAGCTCTTGGTCGACACAAAGGCGCTCCTCATCGGTTAATTTGAGAAAAAGACAGCATTCCCGGCGAAAAGCGGTTGTGGGGTGCAACCATTACCGGACGACCTACGCATTTAGGCCGTTATGATTTTTATGAACAAGACTACTCGCCCGGCGACTTGGCTACTGGCCATTCCTTTCTTAGCCATCCCATTCCTGGGCCACGGCCAGCAAACGCCTCCCCGCCCGGCCCTGCCGGGGGCCCCCAACCGCGTGGCAGGTCGCATTACCGGCACCGTGATGGACGGCGCCACGGGCAAACCCGTGTCGTACGCCTCGGTGGCCGTGCTGAACGCCGCCGGCACGCCCGTGAGCGGGGGCGTGTGCGGCGACGACGGCAAGTTTGTGCTGCCCGGCATCCCGGTCGGCACCTACACGCTGCAAATCAGTTTTCTGGGGTACAAAGACGTGACGCGGCCGGGCACCGTGGTGCCCGAAGGCGGCGGGGTCGTGGCCCTGGGCACTATTCCGCTGGCGGCAGCGGCCCAAAAGCTGGGAGAAGTGGTGGTGACGGCCCAGAAGCCGCTGATCGAGGAGAAGGTGGACCGCACGGTGTACAACGCCGAAAACGACCAGACCACCCGGGGCGGCGACGCCACCGACGTGCTCAAGCGCGTGCCGCTGCTGAGCGTGGACCTCGACGGCAACGTGAGCTTGCGCGGCTCCAGCAACATCAAGGTGCTGATTAACAACAAGCCTTCGACCATCGCCGCCAACAGCATCGCCGACGCGCTGAAGCAGATTCCGGCCGACCAGATTAAGTCGGTGGAAGTTATCACCTCGCCCTCGGCCAAGTACGACGCGGAGGGCTCGGGCGGCATCATCAACATCATCACCAAGCAAAACAACCTGCGCGGCGGCCAGTTGGGCGTCGACGCCAGCGGCGGCACCCGCTCGGGCAACCTGGGCCTGAACGGCAGCTACCGCACCGGCAAGATGGGCTTCTCGCTCGGCGGCTTCGGACGGGCGCGCTACAACACGCCGGGCAACTTCACCAACTCGCAGCTCATCACCGACCCGACCACCGGCGACCAAACCCTAACCCGGCAATCGGCCAACACGCGCCGCAACGAGCTTTCTGGCCGCTACACACTGGGCTGGGACTACGACATCGACAAGCATAACTCGCTGGCGGCGTCGCTATCGTATGGCACCCGCAACGCCACCGACTACCAAGACGGCCTGCTGACCACCACCAGCCGCCTAGTCTCCTCGGGGCCCCCGACCACGTCGCTGCGCAACGCAAAAACGACCGACCAGTCGGGCACCGTGGACGCCAGCCTTAACTACACCCACACCTACGAAACGGAGAGGCGCGAATTCAGCGTGCTGACACTCTTCAGCCGCAACAACCGCACAAACAACTTCAACAACGACATTTTTGAGGCCAGCGACAACCGCGTGGGTGTGGTGAGCAACCAGAACAACAGCTACAACCAGGAATTCACCCTTCAAACCGATTACCAGACGCCCACGGCCAAAAACCAGCTGCTGGAAGTGGGGGCCAAGGACATCATGCGCCGCGTGAACAGCGCTTACTCGTACTTCGGCGAGTTGGTGAACCCGCTGCAAACCAACAACGCCTTCAACTACCGCCAGAACGTGGCCGCCAGCTACGTGGCCTACACCATCGGCCTGCCCAAGGGCTTCACGTTGAAGCCGGGCTTGCGCTACGAGCACACCAACATCACGGCCGATTTCCAGACCGGCTCGGCGGTCAACATCCCCGATTACGGGGTGCTGGTGCCCAGCGTGAACCTCTCGCGCAAACTCGCCAACGGCAACATGGTAAAGCTGGCTTACAACCGCCGCATCCAGCGCCCGTCGCTGCAATTCCTGAATCCCAACGTGCAGGCTTCGAACCCGCTGATTCAAACCCAGGGCAACCCCCTCCTCAGTCCCGAATACACGAACAACTACGAACTGGGCTACAGCACGACGTTCAAGCAGGCCAACCTGAATTTCACCACATTCATGCGCAACACCACCGGCTCCATCCAGTCGGTGCGTACACCGCTCGGTAACGTCAACTTTCCCGGCGCGGTGCTCGTCAGCTACGCCAACGTGGGGAACGAAGACGCCTACGGCGGTAGCGTGTTCGTGAGCAAAAACTCGGGCAGCAAGTTCAGCATCAACGGCGGCGTGGACACGTATTACGCCAAGCTGAGAAACAACGTGCCCGACCCGAACTACGACGCCAGCAACGAGGGATTTGTGGTGAGCGGCCGGCTGTTTGGCAGCTACAAGCTGACGGAAGTGTGGGGCTTGCAGGCCTTCACCTTCTACCGGGGCCGTCAGGTGCAGCTCCAGGGCTTCCAGAGCGGGTTCGGGATTTATAGCCTGAGCGTGAAGCGCGACTTCGCCGAGAAGAAGGGCAGCATTGGCTTCGGGGCGGAAAACTTTTTCACCAATTCCATCACCATCCGCAACGATATCGTCAGTCCGCTACTTACCCAAAACAGCACCAACGTGCTCCACAACATGAGCTTTAAGGTGAACCTGAGCTACCGCATCGGCAAGCTCACGGTGGACCAGCGCCCGAGCAACCGCAAGGGCGTGAACAACGACGACTTGAAAGAAGGCGGCGATAACGGCGGCGGGGGCACCGGCGGCGAGGCTGGCGCCCCAGCTGGTGGCGGCGGGGCCGGTGCAGGCGCCCGCCCGGCGGGCGGACGGCCCGCTAGCGCCACTGGTGGGGCCCCAGCGGGCACCCCTGGCGCACCCGGTGCCCGGCCTGCGGGCTTCCCCAGCGGGGGCCGCCGCGACTCTTCGGCAACACCTTCCGACACTACCGCGCGCCGCGCGCCAGTTCGGACATCCGTCAGCGGCACGGGGGCGCCCGACAACGTATCGGGCCGCCCGGCCCTTATTCCCGGGGCCGGTACCCCCGCTGGATTGCCGGCCGCGCCAGACAACAGCAGCTCCCCTACCAGCCCGGCCGTGAAGCCCACGGCCCCGAGCACCGCGCCCAGTACCGTGCCGGTAGGCACACCCTCACCCGGCTCCACTTCGCCGGGCGGCATCACGCCGGCGGGCAGCCCCGGCGGCCGGCCGTAGCGGGCGGCCGCACAAGCGGGACGAACCGGGCCGGGCCCCGGCCCGGGTGCTGGCAGGGCCGTCCTCGGGGCCCGTAGGCCCGGCCTCGGCGCTAGTAAAGTCTGCCTTCGTTCCCGCAAGATCATCAGTTATTCATGTAAGCCCGAAAGTTGTTCCAGTAGCTGCGTTCACTGTGCCAGCAGACTCGTCAAAAGCATTTTTTCAGCCTAAAATTGCACTTTATTGGGTTTTAAGGGTAGCTTGGGGATTTGGCGCGGGACGGCGGACGCGTTAACCTTCAACATATCGTAGCCAAAGGCGGCCCTACTTTTGCAGGGCCGCCTTTTTTTTATGCTTCCATCTTCTCGCCCGTCGCCTCCTACTTTGCCTGAGGGTAGCGACGCGCAGTTTTTGCGCCGCCTGCGGCCGTCGCGGCTGGTAGTGCCGGTGTTGCTGGGGCTGGCGGTGGTGGCGTTCATGTTCCGGCACGTGCGGCTGAACGAGTTGGGGCCCTTGCTCCACGCCAATTGGTACTGGCTGGGCGTTACGCTGCTGGTGCTGGCGGCCCGCGACCTGGGCTACATCTACCGCATCCGCCATATCGCCGAGCAGGAGCTGACCTACCGGCAGGCCCTGGACGTGATCATGATTTGGGAATTTGCCTCGTGCGTGCTGCCCTCGGGGCAGGGCGGCACGGGTGCAGCCCCGTTCATCCTCAACAAAGAAGGCATTCCGCTGGGCAAGGCCCTGGCTTACGTGATGGTGACGGCCCTGCTCGATAACCTCTACTATGTGCTGATGGTGCCGCTGGTGGTAGCCATCGCCGGGACCGCTCTGTACCCCCACGAAGCCTTGCAAACCAAGTTTGTGGCCTCGCTGCAAGTGGCCTTTGTGCTGAGCTACTGCCTCGTGACGACTTACTCTGGCCTCATGCTCTACGCCATCTTCGTGAACCCGCGCTCGGTGCGGCGCCTGCTGGTGCGGCTGTTTTCGGCGCAGGTGCTGCGGCGCTGGCGGCGGGCAGCCTACCGCCACGGGCAGGAGCTGGTGCTGGCCTCGGCGCAGTTACGCGGCAACGGGTGGCGCTACTGGTGGCGCGCGGCGGTGAGCACCGTGTTTGTGTGGACGGCCCGCTACGCCATCATCGGCTGCCTCATCGCGGCCTTCGTGCCAATGCATTCGGGCACGTTCCTGTTCATTTTTGCCCGCAACATCACGTATAAAGTCATTCTGCTGGTGGCCATCACGCCCGGTGGGGCGGGCATTGCGGAAGGGGCCTTCCCCACGTTTTTCGGCAGATTCATCGGCTCGGTGGCCCTCACCAGCTTCTTGGTGTTGCTCTACCGAATTGTGACGTACTACCTCTACCTGGTGCTGGGCAGCTTGTTCCTCCCGCGCTGGGTGGCGCGCATCTTCGGCCGGCCGGCCCCGCTTGAGTAGCCGGCCATTAGCCATTGACTTTTGCCGATTAACCAGCGCTACTTATTTTTAGAGTTGGGTGCCTAAAGCTTCGTGGCCGGGGCGGCCAGGCCCCCGCCGGGCCGCCGGAAACCGTTCCAAAACTCGGGGCGGTACGGCGGATCGGTGCTTGCGCCGGCCGCCGGCGCGAGGGGAGCTGGCCCGCCCGCTGGCAGCGACCGGAAGTACTGTTCGCAGGTACTTTGGTAATAGAACGGGGCGTGGCCCAGCGTTCGGCCTGCGCTCAGATTTTGGCCTACGCTGCGGCGAGCGTGGTAACGGCCTGTTTCGTCCTTAGCATAGTCCACGACGTGCGTGGTGCGGCCGGCGCTGACGACCTGTGGGGACAGCGCCGCCGCTTGGTCACGACGCCCGTAGCTTTTGCGCGCCGCGGTGTTGAACGCCGCGGTATCGACCTGCCACAGCGCCTCGTAGCGCACTACGGCGTAGTCGCGCTGCTGCACCAGCAGCCGGCCCCGGTACACGCCCACCAAGTCGGCGCCCGTGCTGCGGCGGTCGGCGCGCTTGGCAGCGAAACTCAGCACATAAATCGTTTCGGGGCCCTGACCGCGCACGCTGTCGAGCCTCAAATCGAACTTACGCAGGTTGCGGGCCATAAACAGCGGCGAAATCCGCACCGGGTCGGCCGAAGCGGCGGACAACCCCGGCGCGGCCCCGTACAAAGCCGCGATGGGCACCCGGGGCCCCTGCTGCGCCAGCACGTGTTGCTCCTGCGTGTCTTCGCTCGCCCCGTTCTTGCCGCCCGGCCGGTCCGGAGTGTAGTGGCGGTAGCCAGCCGGCACCCGCAGCCGGCCCACCGTTTCGGCCTCGTAGCGCAGCGTGTCGAAATTACTGAAGCGGCGGTGCGCGTACACCTCGGCAGCATAATCTTGCTGCTCGTAGTTGACGGGCAAGGCCTTGATGACGTTTTTCATGATGGCCACTGGGTCGGGCGGGGCGCTGCGCACCCCGTCGAGGGCATAGGCGACGGGAGTCAGCAGCACGGTCAACTCCTCGTTACCGCGCGGCGACTGCACCGTCGTTGCCGCGTAGCCCACGCCACTGACTTGCAAAGGTGTGGGCCCTGGCAGCGGCAGCGCGAAGCGGCCTTGGGCATCGGCCACCGTGCCTCCGCCCCGCCCCGGCAGCACCACCGCCGCGTACGGTACCACCGCCCGGCTCTGCCGGTTGAGT
>JANPOR010000083.1:0-3867 GCA_031428075.1 Hymenobacter sp.
AAAAGATATGATGAAGATATCGCCCTACGGAACTTTGTATTACAGGCTTTATGCCGGAAAAATAAATGGCACTTTACCGTTCACCAATCTTGAAAATCATCCGGGAAACGATCTTCATTATTACAACCCGTTTGCATTTAACCTGATGAACCGTTTTCAGTACCTGAGCACAGTTCTTTCGTCGCGGTTGGCGAGTTAGATGCACTTTGATTACTGAACAAATTATCTGTACCAAATCAGCCCGTTTTTCGTCCGATTTGCTAGATGCTGAGTGCGTAGCCGAGCTGTACACCAATAGGAACGTTTCCCTGAACAAACAGCTCCAATAACCGCTGAATGCGGGATATAAGCGGGTAGGTGCCCCATTTGGAAGCGCCTCGTTTAACTTCTGTACTAAACTTTTAACCGAGGCCGAGATTGGCCGGGAGCGTGACTACTATCACCAGCAGATTGAGCAGTTTCGCAAAAGCATGAACACCACCAAGGCGATGCGTCAGACGACGCAGCAGCTCTTCCCACCTTATGCCCCTGCACCGCCCGCTAAGTGACCTAGCCACGTCATTTTACATGTTGGAAACGGTGGTGGCTGTTGCAGAACTCAGGCAGGGTATGCGCTTAGCTAGCAAACGGACCCGCAGAAGCTTAGGATTGGTCAACCGAGGGCTAAAAGGATGGTTGCAGCGCCCTTGGGGCGGTGGGCAGAGCGCAATAGCCACGCTAGCGGTCTGTTTTGGTTGGTGCTTGAGTAGCTTCTTGAGGTTGTAAGCAATTGCGCTGAGCAGCATCGCCTTATGAGCCGCCACCCGGCCCTTGGTGCCAACCCGTCGCAGCCCATAGTGATGCAACAGGCTCCCAAAAACAGGTTCGGCTGTGCGCTGCCGGACCCGACGCATCCGCTGACCTGCCCGACTCTGCTGCCGGTGCCAGGCGCGGCGATACGCCGCGTCAAAGGCCGAGCGCACCAACTTCTGTTGGGGCGCTGCCGGCGAACAACTCATCTTTAACGGGCACTGCTGGCAGTCCTGGTAAGCCGCCCGGTAATTCTTGACCCAGTTCCCATCTTGGCTGGTCGCATAGTTGCGAAAGGGCAGCAACTTGCCCGCTGGACAGCGAAACGCCTCGATTTCCGCCTCGTAGGTAAAGCCTTCGGCGGCTGGCTTATAGTGACCAAAAACAGGAATCCAGGGCGTAATCCCCCGCCGTTCGAGGAAGGCATAGTTAAAGCCGTGGGAGTAGCCCGTACCGGCCACGAAGTCGCGCAGCGTCAACTCGTTGGCCGCTAGCCGGGTTTGCAGCCGTGGCACCAGCCCGGGCAAGTGCGGGCTGTCGCGGCGGTCCGCAAAATCCGCTTGGCTGTGGCTAATGAGGCCAGCGGCCGTGTCCACGGCCACACTACAGCGGTAGTACTACAGCGGTAGTACTACAGCGGTAGTTCAGGGCCCGCGCTTTGCCGGGCTTAACCGAAATGCGCGCTTCCGGGTCGGTGGGACTGTAGTGGGTTTTATTGCTCAGCAACTGGGCTTTGGGGTGGCGGGCGCCTAGCCCACCCGGCGCGGCTTGCCGCTTGGCCCGCCGGGTCGCCTCGCGGCGCAGCTGGTGGGCGGGCGCGGAGCGCACGGCAGCGGTTAGCCCAGGCGCCACTTGCTCACCAGCTACCCGCAACGTAGGGACTGCGCTCGTTTGCCTCTCGCGCAGGCTAGCGAGTGAAGCGGCGGCTTTGACCGGGGCCGAGTCCACGACTTGCGTATCGCCCGCCACCGGGCCGGCGGTCACGCACTGGGCAAATACCTGGTCGAAGAGGTGCTCGAACACGGCGGCCGGATACAACTGGCGGGTGCGGCTGATGGTCGAGTGCCAGGGCAAGTCCTCGTCCACTTCGTAGCCCAAGAAGTAGCGAATATCGAGCCGCAGCGCGCACTGCTCGATCAAGCGCCGGTCGCTGACGATATTTTCCAGCCTACCCACCAGCACGCGCTTGAAAAACACGACGGGGTCGCGCGAAGGCTGCCCGGTGTGGCTGTGGACGGGGCGGGTCGGCGGGCGCAGAAACGCCCAATCCAACACGTCGCGCAAACGGCGGTAGAAATTATGCGTCGGCACCCGTTCCGAAAGGCGAAAGTGCGTGCTGACTTTATCGTGGAAGTCTTTTGGGCCCTGCATCCACTTTATACGAGCACCCTGCTTCTCAGACACTTCTGCAACAGCCACGGTGATTTACAATTTGCAAAATCCTGCCTAATTCTTCTGGAACAAGAATTTAACTACATAGTCGCTCGTCGGCGGATTATCCGTCATATTAATCAACCCTATCCGATAGCCGGCGACCGATTGCACGTCAGCGCGCAGAGAATCAGAACTCGATAAGGTGAAATCATCCGGTCCGAAGCATGATAACCGCTTAAATGTCAAATGCTGCGGCGCTTTATCGGCGGCCGTTACGTCCACTTGTACCGTGGCATAGCCGCCGTAGCAGAGCGAACAATTTTCGCGGGCACAGCGGTGGTCCTGGATGGAAATAAGCTTAACAGACAGCGGACCAGCGGCTTGCGTTTGACCAATCGTTAAGGCCACGGTAAGCGGGCCATCCGTCACCGGAACGGGTTCAGAGGCGTTTTTCTCACAACTGTTACTCATTGCCCCCAGACTTAAGGTAACCAGCGCCAGTAAGAATTTGATTTTCATGGGAGAGATGGGAAAAAAGGGCTACCCGATCATAAAAGGATGCTAGTTGACCAGATGATAATTATTTGTCTCAAAGCGTTGCATCTGCCTTGAAGATAAAGAAATGGCTACCAGTAAACCCCATAAAGTACTACGCCGAGCGCAGCGGTCGAGCGGGCCAAAAACCGCCACTTTTCCGAGACCTGTCCGACAACTAATCTTATCCTATGTTCAGGCACGCCCTCAAATTTGGGCCAATGAAAGGAAAAGAGCGGAGTAAGATTCTAGTCTTATGGGGCGACGGAGCCCGTTTAACATGACAATCCCCGCTCTTTTTTAGGGTCACTTTGGACAGTTCCACGAGGCCACCGCGCCTGTATGAGGATAGTAAAAGACTCCCTCGGAATCCTTTTAGTGCTTTTTCTCCACCCTTTTACTCCTATGGTCAATGGTTGTCGCCCCTTCGTTACCCGTGGTTGGCCTGGACGTGAGCAAAGCTACGCTAGCGGTCTGTTACCAAGTAAATGATTTAGTCAAGCACCTGGAAGTCAGCAATACCAAAGCCGGCTTTCAGCAGTTGGTAAAGGCTTGCGGTGCGCACTGTCAGTTTGTAATGGAAGCCACCGGCATCTACAATCTAGCCTTGGCCTATTACCTGCACGAGCAAGGCGGCCAGGTGGCCGTGCTCAATCCGCTGGTCATCAAGCGCTTTATCCAGATGCATTTGAGCAAAGGCAAAAGCGACCGCAAAGATGCCCAGTGGCTCATGCGCTATGGCCAGCAACAAGCTTCAAACATCTGGCAATCAGACGAAAAGGTCTTAGTAGAGTGCCGACAGCTCGAACAGGTGAACGAGCAACTGCTCAAGCAAAAAACCAGGATTAGCAATTCGCTCGAAGCCTTGCAGCACCAACCTATTGTGAGCAAACCCGCCTTAAAACGTCTCCAGCAGACGCTTAAAAGCTTGACCCAGCAAGTCGCGGCGGTGGAGGCCGAATTACTGACCCTGTTGGAACAGCGCTTTGCCGCGGAAATGACGTTGCTGTGCTCCATTCCCGGCATCGGGCGCAAAACAGCGGGCATGCTGTTGCTTTTTGCCGGCGGCTTCACCCACTTCGATAACTATCGCCAAGTCATTGCCTCAGCGGGGCTGTCACCCCGCGAGCATACCTCCGGCACGAGCATTCGCGGCAAGGTGCGCATCAC
>JANPOR010000084.1:0-2341 GCA_031428075.1 Hymenobacter sp.
CAGGAATCTGGCGGCAATGCGGCGTGCTTTGCCGCGTACCAGTTCCACGTCGACGCCGGCCCGGCCGGCGGTGGCCAGCAGCACGGCGGCCCACGCGCCAGAGTGCGACAGCGACACCACCGCACCTGCCGGTAGCCCTAGTCCGGCTAGGTACGGCCGGCCGGTGACGGCTTCGTTCTGCACCAGCAGGCCGGGGGCCCCGGGCCACAGCTCGGCGGCCACGGCGTGGGCCAGTACCCGCCCGGCCAGCCACTGGCCTTGGCGGTCGGGGCCGGCGGCTGGCAGCAGGTGGGCGTAGCTAGCTCCTCCAGCGGGCAGCAGGGCCCCGAGGGCCGCAATAGTTTCGGTGCGGTGCCAAAGGCCCAGCGCGGCGGTAGGGGAGAGGCGCAACAGGCGGTGCAGGGGCATAAACGGGCGCGGGTGGCAAGGCCGTGAAGGTAGGGCCCCGCCGGCCCGTCCTACCTTCGCGGCATGGTTCGCCCCGAAGTGCACAAAGTTGCCACCCTCACCGGCCACCGCGACGCAGTGTACGCGCTGGCCGGGGGCCCCGGCAGCGCGGT
Source organism: Hymenobacter sp. (assembly GCA_031428075.1). Lineage (GTDB taxonomy): Bacteria > Bacteroidota > Bacteroidia > Cytophagales > Hymenobacteraceae > Hymenobacter. Next base: position 561 of record JANPOR010000084.1, read on the forward strand.
GTTCTCGTCGGGTGCCGACGGCCTAGTGATCGGCTGGGACGCGGCCGACCCCGACCGGGACGGCGAGGTGCTGGCGCGCGTCGAAAACTCGGTGTACGCCCTGCGCCACCTGCCGGAGCTGGGCTGGCTGGTGCTGGGCCACAACTTTCAGGGTCTTCAGGCCATTGGTTTGAATCAGAAAACGCTGGTGCGGGCCGCAGCTCTGCCGCCGGTAGCCATTTTTGAAATCGTGTACTCGGCTGGCCGCCAACGCCTGTATGCGGCCCTGGCCGATGGCACGCTGGCCGTGCTCACGGTGCCCGACCTGCGCCTCGAAAAGCTGTTGCGCGTGGCTCAGGGCAAAAGCCTGCGTTGCCTGGCCCTGCACGAGGGCCGCGCCGAGCTGGCCGTGGGTAGCTCCGATGCCCTTACTCGTGTGCTCGACCTCGACTCGCTGGTCCTGAAATACGAACTGGGCGAGAGCACTAACTCGGTATTTGCGGTGGCCTACGCGCCCGATGGTAAAACACTGCTCACGGCCGGGCGCGACGCCCAAATTCGGGCCTGGAGCGTGGCTGCCGGCTACGCCCTCGCGCAAACCGTGGGGGCCCACATGTACACCATCAACCATTTGGCCTTCAGCCCAGACGGGCGTTACCTGGCCTCGTGCAGCCTCGACAAAAGCATCAAAATCTGGGACGCCGCCGACCGCACCCTGCTGCGCGTGCTCGACCGTGCCCGTGCCGCCGGCCACGGCACCTCGGTGAACCGCTTGGTTTGGTCGGGCACCGAAAACCGGCTAGTTTCGTGCAGCGACGACAGGAGCCTGGCCGTGTGGCAGGTGGGCAGTGAATAGTTAGCAGTGAGCATGAGGGTACCCTATCCACGCTAGATCTGCTATGATAACTTCATTAACAACTGATAACTGCTCACTGTATAACTGATATGAAAATTACCGCCCTCGACATCCGGCAGAAAACGTTTGAAAAATCCTTCCGGGGAGTGGACCGCGACGAGGTGCAGGCTTTTCTTACCACCGTATCGCAGCAGTGGGAGCGGCTGGGCGACGAAAACCGCGAGCTACGCCTCAAGTTGGAGCATACCCAGAAGGACGTGCAGAAAATGCGCGAGGTAGAAAGCAGCCTTTACCGCACCCTGAAAACGGCCGAAGACACCGGCAACAGCATCACCGAGCAAGCCCAGCGCGAGGCGGCCCTGCACCGGCGCGAAGCCCAATTGCAAGCCGACCACGCCTTAGCCGAGGCCCGCCAGCGCGCCCGCGCCATCGTGGACGAAGCTTACCAGGTGGCCGAAAAAACCGTGGCCGACATGCAGCGCCACGCCAGCAACCTCGGCCAGGAGTGCCAGCAGCTGGAGCAGCAACTTGATGGCCTCGTGCGCGATTTGCAGCGCCTCGCCACCGATGCCCTCGATAAGGCCGAAAAAGCCGGCCAGCGGCCCAAAGGTGGTGCCGCGGCTATCCTTTCGCGGGCCGCCAGCGTACAAGTGGAGCGGTCCAAAGAACCAGCCGCCCCCGAAACCCCCCCCGCCATGTTTCCTTCCACTGCTGAACCCCAACCTATTGCCGTTGCTGCCGCTGGTTCGTCGGCCTTCGTTGACCGCCCCGATTGGGGTCCCACCGGCTATAATCCCAAGCCCGGCCAGCAGCCCGACCCCAGCCGGGCCCCCAGCCCCGACATTGAGCGGCCCGCCGCGCCGGCCGAAAACCCTGGCATCGCGCCTGCCCCGCACATCGACCAGCCCGCCCCCTCGCAGGTGCCCCAGCCAGGCGCCCCGCAGGT
>JANPOR010000085.1:0-11479 GCA_031428075.1 Hymenobacter sp.
GCGTGTTCGATAACGACGCGCAACGGACTGAGCAGCTGGTTGTAGAGCTGTTGAGAAAACGTCAGCTCCCGTTTCGGGGGCTTCTTGTGCGGCATTTCGACCACGACCCCGGCGGGCGCATGGCCCAGCAGCCCCAAATCCTGGCGCAAGACGCAGCCAGCCGGCAGGTGCAGGGCGTAGTCATCGGCCAGGCGCTTCTCGTGCTGGCGCCCGCCCTCGGTGGGCGAGAGGTAATGCACGTACTGCGTGGTATCACAAAGCGTCATGTTCTTGAGCCGATGCCCTTTTTTTTGGCGCTGTATTCCTCGGCCTGCGCGTCGTAATCGGGATTGCGCGGCACGCCCCGTTCCACCCCATCGTAGGCAAACACCGGCTCCGGATGAGTGGCCAGGCGCGACGCCAACGCGGCCCCGTCGCGCACGGGCAGCAGCCCGCGGCCGGCCAACACTTGGTTCAGCACCCCCAACAGGGCCGTGGCCAACTGACTCACGCGGGCTTGCGAGACACCGAAGCTGGCCGCCTGGTGTTGCTGCAAGCTGTTGCTTTTTAAGTAGGTGAGCAGAAAAAACAACTTCACGTCGCTGCCCGCCAGCACGGCGTTCGGGCGCTCGCGGTGGGCGACGAACTGCCGCCGGTTGCCTTCCAGCGTGTGCCAGCGGTGGTAGCGCTCCCAGGCCGGGGCGAAGTCGGTGAGCAAATCGTCAAACTCCGCTACGTGCAGGCTGCTCAGCGCTAAAAACGGGCGCGGCTTTTCGCGCAGGGCAACATAATCCATCCCCAAAATTACGGCTGGCTCTCGCGAGATAACTTAGCCACCTTTTCCGAATCAGGTCTAATATTCTCACAATTAGATTCAGAACATCATAGTAAGGCAACAATGAGGTAACGCCCCCTACCGGACGGTTGGGGACCTTTGCGCTGGATTCAGTGCAGAGAATTATGCGGACAGTTACACTAATGGGTCTTTTGCTGCTGGTCTTCGGTAGCCGGGCTGCCACGCTCCGCGGCCGGGTGACGGGCGGCCCCGCCAACGACGCTCTAATAGGGGCCGTGGTGGTGATGCAGGGCACGGCTTTCAATGCGCCGGTGGACGCCAGCGGGCGCTACGAAATCTTAAATGTGCCCGCCGGCCACTACGCAGTGCGGGCTTCGTTTGTGGGCTATGGGGAAATGGTGAAACCCGTTGTGCTCAACGAGGATGAGGCGGTGACGCTCGACTTCGTCCTGCAAGCGCAGGCCCAGGACCTAGCCGGCGTCGTCGTCACAAGCACGCTGAACCGGGAAGAGGACGCCGCCTCGCGCCGCTCGGAGAGAACCGCCGACAACGTGCTCAACGTCATCGCGGCCCGGGCCATCGAACGCTCGCCCGACCTCAACGTGGCCAACGTGCTCACCCGGGTGTCCGGCGTCACGGTGCAGCGCACAGCCGGCGGCACCGGCGGGGCCTACGCCGTCATCCGGGGCATGGAGCCGCGCTACAACAACACGTTGGTTGACGGCGTCAAAATCGCCAGCCCCGACGCGCAAACTCGCTTTGTTCCACTCGACATCATTCCGTCGGACCTGATTCAACGCATCGAGGTGCACAAGGCCTTGCTGCCCAGCATGGAGGGCGACGCCATCGGGGGCACGGTGAACATCGTCACCAAAACGGCCCCCGACACCACGCTGCTGCTGGCCACTGGCTCGGTGGGCTACAGCCAGCTGTTCATGACGCGCAAGTATAGCTCGTTTGATAAAGCGGGTATCCAGCAGCAGAGCCCGAATGAGCGGGCGGGGCAAGTGGTGACGTCCGCCCCCGACGATTTTTCGCGCAGCAACCTGAACATCTCCCCCAAGCAAGCCCCGGCCAACTCGACGGCTGGCCTCACTTATGGCCGGCGGTTCCTGAACCAGCGGTTGGGGTTCATCGCCGCGGCTAGCTGGCAGGACCAGTCCTTTGGCTCCAACGGCTCGTTCATCGACGTGAAGCCGCAGCTCGACGAGACGCGCGCCAGCATCAACGTCGTATCGGCCCCCCGGCTCACCTCGAGCCACCAGACCAACGTCGGCTTGGTGACGCACCTCGACTTCGTTATTAATTCCCGCAACAAGATCGGCTGGCACAACCTGCTGTTGCTATCCGATTTCTCGCAGGTGCGCACCAGCACCGATTCGAGCCTGGTGGACCAGCACACCATCGCCGGCACGGGCACCATCCACGACTACCGCCGCACCCTCACGCAGCGCCAGCTGGTGGAAAACGCCAAGCTCGAAGGCGTACACGGGCTGCGCTCCAACCTGTTGCTCGACTGGGCCGCCGTGGCCACCGACGGCCGCGAGCGGGCCCCGGACTGGACGACCCTCAACCTAGTATACCTGCTGCGCGTGGACCCCAGCGACCCCGCCGGCCGGCGCATCCAGCGCACCCAGAGCTTTCTGGATCCCGTGGACCGCCTGTGGCGCTACAACGACAACCGCGAGTACTCCGGCCTGCTCAACCTGACCTACCAGCCCACGGTGTTGGGCCGCGCCCTGGAACTGAAGGTGGGGGGCCTGTACCGCACCACGAGTCGCTACAACCGCCAGGACGACTACACCCTGAAGGCGGCGCAGAACGCCGACGGCACCAAGCAGGCCTTTACCACCGTTGAAGCCGCCCAGTGGGAGGTGTACAACACCCGGGGCAGCTCGGCTCGCGACCCTAGCAACTACGACGCCACCGAGCACATCGGGTCGGGTTACGCGCAGGCCAAGGTCGAGTTCGGGGCCCTGCAGGTGCTGGGCGGGGTGCGGGTGGAAAGCACCAGCCAGCACTTCACGACCCTGCAAAAGGCGGACATCCTCACAGATCCTGCCCACCCCGACAACTTTGCGGTGACCTACCAAGACGTGCTGCCCAGCCTGCACCTGCGCTACGCGCTGGCACCCAACCAAAATCTGCGACTGTCTTACTTCGCCGGCCTGAGCCGGCCCAGCCTCTCCGAGCTGAACCCCAACGTGGCGGTGGGGGCCGCCAACAGCACCGTAGGCAACCTCGGCCTCAAGCACGCCACCGCCGCCAACCTCGACCTACGCTACGAGCTGTACCAAAACGCGGAAGACCTGTTCACGGTGGGCACCTTTTACAAGCGCATCCAGAACCCAATTGAGTACACTTTTCTGAACGTGACGGGCTCCCAGCTGCTGCTCCAGCCCCGCAACTTCGGCACGGCCGACAACTACGGCGCGGAGGTGGTGGCCACCCGTTACTTCGGCGGCTTCGGGGTGAGTGGCAACTACACTTACGTGCGCTCGACCATCCACGTCAGCAAAATATACAACACCACTGACGCGGCGGGCCACCCCGCCTCGCTGACCGCCGCCCTCGACCGGCCGCTGCAGGGCCAGGCCCGTAATGTGGCCAACGTGTCGCTGCTCTACCGCAACCGGCCGGCCCGCTTCTACGCCCAGCTCTCCTACCAGTTTACCGACCGCACGCTCCAGGTCGTCAACGCCGCTGGGCCCGACTACTACCTCCAGCCGCAGTCCTTCCTGGCCCTGTCGCTGGAAAAAGGACTGGCCCGCGGCTTCACCGTCTTCGGCAAGTTCAACAACCTGCTCAACACCGCGGCCACGCTCAAAGTAGGGGACTCCGCCCTCATCGTCCAGCGCGACGAAACGATGGCCGACTATCTGGTGGGGCTGCGCTACGCCCTGCGCTAAAGGACCCCTGCTACTGTCTTACGTTTTCATTTCCCCTTTTCCATTCTTTTTTATGAAAATTCTTGTTCACGCTTCCCCGTTGCGGGCGGGCGGGCGGCTGGCCCTGGGGCTGGCTTTAAGTGCGCTGTCGCTGACGGCTTGCAAAAAAACCGAGGACGTCACCATTCAAACCCCCGTCCGGGGCCCCTCCAACCCCATCACGTCCGCTAATATCTCGGGCAGCGTGAAGGGAACGTTGCTCAGCTCGGTGGGCGCATATACCATCTCCGGCGACGTCAAAGTGGGACCCAACGACACGCTCTTCGTCCAGAATGGCGTGACGGTGAACGTGACCAACAACGCCACCGTGTTCGTGCAAGGCGTGATTGACGTCGAGGGCACCGCAGACAAGCCGGTGTCCTTTACCTCACCGCTGGCTAAATCGGGTTCCTGGGGCGGCTTCCAGTGCGACAGCGCCAAGGCCGTGACCTTCCGCTGGGCGCACATCGACTATACCGGGGGGCCCGACGCCACGGGCCGGCCCCGCGCCACGCTGGTTATCAAGCCCAAGCGCACCCTCACCAAACGGGTCCAGGGCGTCATTGAAGACAGCTGGATTAAGGGCGGCCTCGACGACGCCATCTTCCTCTCCGGCATGCTCAACGCTAGCGTGCAGCGCAACACCATCGAGCACGAAGGCAGCACCGACGGCGAGTCGATCAACATCTATGACGGCGTCATCGGCACCATTGCCTACAACGTGATATGGGCCGGGGCCGGCAGCGGCATCAAGGTCGACACCGACGCGCTGCTGCTTACGCCCCAGACCGTGGTAGCCGTGTACAACAACACGCTGGTGGCCAACGGCTATCGCCGCGGCTACGCCGAACCCGGCCGGGGCATCCTGATCGACAAGTTCGGGGCCGGTCAGTTCTACAACAACCTGCTGGTGAACAACTACTACGGCCTGGACATCAGCCCTGCCGCTGATACGAAGAACATCACCTACGGCAACAACTATTTCTACACGGCCAACGACTCAACGCGGCGCTACTTCTACCCTGCGGGTTCGTTCGGCAAGGCCCAGCCCACTGATATTGTCTCGACCGCTAAAACCGACAAAGACCCACTGTTTGTAAAGTTTGACCCGAACGTGAACGCGGCCACCAACACCAGCGACTTCCACCTGATGCCCAGTTCGCCGGCCAAGGGCCAAGGCAACCCGACGTACAACAACGACATTGGCGCCTACACCAGCGACGATAAAGGCAACAAACACTAGGCTAAGCCGTCGGCCAAGACGGTAGTCACCAAAGGCTCGTGCCGCGTGCACGGGCCTTTTTCGCGTCCCTTCGGACCTGACAATATTTTTTTGGCGCGCTGCTGACGACTAAAACTACCGTTTTACGTGCTAACTCTGGACAAGCGAAAAGCCGGTTAAAGTGATGTTTGATTTCAGATGTTGACTGATCCAAGTTGTATCCTTTCTTTCTGACTGAACCCGCACCTACTTATGCCCAAATACTTAATGCATCCGGTCGTCGCGCACGGGAAGATTTGTTACGATGTCGCCCTCAATCTTTAGTAATTCCTGCAAGCGGGCGTCCACATCGTATTGGTCGCAATATTCTTTAGCCAGTTCGACGTAGCTCACGAAATGGCCGGCTTCCGACACCATCAATTCGTAATAAAACTGGCTCAATTCCGGGTCGGGAATGTGCTTCCATAGCAGCTTGAACCGTTCGCAGCTGCGCGCCTCAACTAGGGCCGACACCAGGAGCTGGTCCATGAGTTGGCGCTCGCGGGGCCCGCCTTTGCGCACGTGGGCCAGCAGTTGCACCACGTACTCGTCGCGCCGGGGGCGGCCCAGCGCGTAGCCGCGCTTGCGCATCTCGTCGAGCACGCGCTCGAAGTGGCTCCACTCTTCGGCCACCAGCAGCGTCAGCTCGTCCACCAGCCGGGTTTTCTCGGGGTAATGAATAATCATGCTGATGCCGGTGCTGGCCGCTTTCTGCTCGCACCAGGCATGGTCGACAAGGATATCTTCGATGTTTTTGCTGGCAATATCCACCCATCGCGGATCGGTATTGAGCTTTAATTTCAGAATGGTTTTCTCTTTCATAAGAATTAGTTTAATTCGTTTACTGAATAACTATCCAATTAATTAAAGAACTTCCAGTTTATCCCAAACTGAAAGCGGCGGGGATAAGCAGGATAGTACGGCGAAGCAAAATAGCCGGCCCCGTTCAGCCCCTGATTAAGGTAAGGCACTTTCAGAAATACGGTAACGGCTTTGATATCGGCCACAAAAAAGGCACTGGCAACGCCGTAGTTGCGAATAGTAAAATTGTCCTTTAAATAAAACTGCTGCGTGCTGGGACTATAGTCGTACCCTCTAAACCTGGATTGATAATAAAATTCCAGGCCCACTTGGGTGAACATCGCCTTGCCAAAAATATAGCTCTGGTAATAGGCGCGTGACTCGGTAACGAGGGCGGGGATGCGCAAGGCTTCGCTATTATTTTCAGCCCCTTTGGTATAGGTGGCCTGGTTGTCGAAACCAAAGCGCCCAAAGCGCACCCGGTGCCGGGCAAACCCAATGAGCAGCTGCTTGGAGCTGGTGAGCTGGGCAGGCAGGCCGTTTTGGTCGTAATACACGTAATTGAGCAGGTTCACTGCCGACGCGCTGGCCTCGAATAAATGGTCGGCAAAGCCCGGCAGCCGCTGGCTTAGCCGACCCGTAAACTGTTGGGTAGAAGTGTTTTTGAATGCCGCGTCGCCATCGGATTCGGGTTGGTGGTGCCACTGGTAGTGGTTGCCCACAAATTCCTGCTGCGTGAGCGTGGGCGAGTACGAGGCCAGCAGCACCTCCCCTGACAGGGGCCCCGTGCGCACGGTGCCGCGCAGCCAGTATTCGCCGCTGCGTATCGCGTTCAGGGGCCCTGCTTTGAGTTGGGTAAGGCCCGGAGACTTGACCTCGCCGGCCACCTCCACGGCGTAAATAGTGTGGTAGTTGAAGGCCAAAGTGCCGCCCACAAACAGCTCGGTGTAGCTGCGCACCGGCAGCGCCTGCGTTAGGGCCGTGCCCGGGGTGGGGAGCCCGGTTGGCGTGGTCGGCTTAATCAGGATGTTGTGGTTGAGGCGGGTCACCAGCAGGCCGTCGCGCAAACGCCCGTAAAGCCGGTACCCCACCGATTTGGTGTTGCCCAGCACCCCGACCGTGTTTTCCAGCTGCTTGTAATCGGCCCGGTCGAGGGTGATGCTGCGGGTGCTGTCTGCTCTGGGATAGAACAGCAATTTACCGGTCGCTACATCATACGGAATGGCTGCGTCGGAATAGCCGTTGTATTGGCGGCGGGCGTCGAGCACGTGGTACACCGTCAGGCCCCGGCCCAGCAGGCGGTAGCTTTGGAACAGATGAAATTGCTGCCGGTCTTCGGCGTTCTGCGCCGCGATGAGGTACACCTGCTCGCTGGAATAATTGAATAAGTTGCCGGGGAAGCGGTGGCCACTGGTGGAATCGGTCCTTTCCGACGGCAGCGGCTGGACGCCGCCTTGCTCCACGGCGTGGTGGCTGGAGCTGTTGATGTTGGCTAACAGATGGTAGCGGTCGTCTTCGGTTTGGTAGCGCACGAAAAACAGCACGTTGGAGTGCTCTACCAAGCCTACCCCGCCCACGACGTTCGACGTAGAAAATAGGATTTTGTTGGACGCAATGCGCTCATAAGCGGCCCCCGCGCTGAAGTTCTTTTTCAGGCTGCGGCTGTAGCTGATTTCGAACACCTGCTCGCCCGAAGTGGACTGCACTGCCCGAAAAAATGAGTAGGGCGAGCGGCTGTCGTAGTACGGAATCTGGGCCCCGTCGCGGGCGTATTTGTCGAATACGTTGCGCCCAAGCCGCGCCCCGAGCTGCAAGTTGGGCTGGTACAGCAGCGGCCGCGAGGCCGAGCCCACCGTGCCCAAATCCTGCTGAAACGTGGAGTCGTGGAACCAGAACCGCGCCTGCGGCCACTTGGTAAGCAGGGTGTCGACGGGCACGCCGGCGGTGGAATCGCGCAGCACGTCGGCCTCGTAGATGATGCGGGTGGTTTTGGGTCCGTACAGCACCTTGGTCGAGTCGTCGACGATTTGGGCACGCGCGGCGGGGGCCCCCAGCAGCACCGCGGCCAGCAGCAGGGCCCCGGCCGGCCACCCGCCGCACCGGCGGCTCAGAATAAATAGAAAGTAGCGCAAACGGGAAAAGCTAAGCGGCGCACGGCCGGAACAACGCAGGAAAAAAGGCATAACGCGGCGTTTCAGGCCGGGACCGGCCCCGGCGGCGCGGGCAGCCGGCCGCGCAGAATTGCCGCCCCTTCCCCCCGCAACGCCGCGCGCACCGCGATGGTATAGAGCGGCAGCCCCGCCAGCGCAGTCGCCAGCACTGGAGCGGCTAGGCGGGTTGCGTCCTTGGTGGTCGTAAAAATAGGCCAGCCGGGCTGCCAGTGCGCCCGCAGCGCTGCCAGGTCGGCAGGCCGGAAGGCGTGGTGGTCGGGAAAATCGGCGTGGTGAGCGATGGCGTAGCCCTGGCTTTCGAGATGCGTGCGCAGGGGCCCCGGCTGCGCGATGCCGGTGAGCAGCAGCGCCGGGCCAGGCGGCGCGGGCGGACCAACGGCGAGAGCAGCGGCGGTAAGGGGTCCCGGCGGGTTGTACTCATAAACCGAAAACAGCACGGGTGTTCCGGGCCGGACGTAGCGCCCGATGCGCCGCGCCACGGCCGCACGCGCAACGGCCGACGCCGCGGGTGGGCTTTTGGTGACGATGACCACATCGGCCCGGCGGGCCCCGGCGCGGCTTTCGCGCAGGCGGCCGGCGGGCAGCACATGGTCGTGGAAAAACGGCCGGGCCCACTCGGTGAGCAGCAGGTTGAGGGCCGGGCGCACGGCCCGGTGCTGGTAGGCATCGTCGAGCACGACAACGGTGGTTTCGGGGTGTTTTTGCAGCAATAGCTCCACGCCCTGGCGGCGGGCTTCGGCCACGGCCACGGGCACGCCCCGGGGCCCAAACTGCTCGAAATACTGCCACGGCTCGTCGCCCACAGTAGCGGCCGAGTCGTGGGACGCGGCCAGGCGAGGGCCCCGGCTTTGACGGCCGTAGCCCCGGCTCAGCACGGCGGGACGATGGCCCTGGCGCAGCAATTCCTCCACCAGCCAAGCGACGTGGGGCGTTTTGCCGGTGCCGCCCACCCGCAGGTTGCCCACATTAATGAGCGGCACGGCGAAGGCCTCAGATTTTTTCCAGCCCGCGTCGTACAGCCAGTTGCGAACGGCGGCCACCCCGGCGTAAAGCCAGGACAACGGGAGCAGTAACCAAAAGAACGAACGGACCATAAGCGCCGCAAAAGTACGGCCGCCCGCGGCCCCAGTACCTTTGGCAGATGCCCGTTTTTGCCGACCGCCTACTGCATTTTCTCACCGCCTTTCCGCTACCTGGGCCCCTGCCGGGCGGGGCCCAGGCCCTGAGCCCGTTCGGCGAGCCGGCGGTGTACGATTTACTGAGCCAGTTTGCCTATAAATTTTACGCCGACAACCGGCCGCGTGTGGCCGTGCTGGGCATCAATCCCGGCCGACTGGGCATGGGCCGCACCGGCGTGGCCTTCACCGACCCCGGGGCCCTGGCCGAATTCTGTGGCATCGCGCACGACTTGCCGCGGCAGCGCCCGGAGATTTCCACGCAATTCATCTACCGGGTAGTGGAGGCTATGGGCGGGCCGGTGGCTTTCTACCAGCATTTTTACTTGGGCTCCGTCTACCCGCTGGTGCTGCTACGCGAAGGATTGAACTACAACTATTACGACGCCCCTGCCCTCATTGAGGCCCTGTGGGCCGACATGCGCCGTTCGCTACGCCAGCAAGTGCACGAAATGGGCCTGCGCACCGACGTAGTTGTGAGCCTGGGCAAGCGCAACGGCTTCTTCCTGAACCGCCTGAACAACGAGTTGGGCTTGTTTGATAAAGTAGTCGTCTTCGACCACCCGCGCTACCTCATGCAGTACCGCCGCCGCGAGCTGGACGCCAACGTGGCGCATTACGTGAAAATTCTTGGCAGTCAACTATCAATGAACAGCGCATGATGAGCCATTATGAACAGGGTCTTACAGTTGTTGCCCACCGTACCATTAATTGCTCACTGATTCCATGCCCACTGTCCACGACCTCGCCCAACTCCTCGAAGCCGCCGCGCCCCTCGCCTACCAGGAAAGCTACGACAACGCCGGCCTGCAGTGCGGCGACCCGCAGGCCGAAATCAAAGGCGTGCTGCTCACGCTCGACTGCACGCCCGCCGTGGTGGCCGAGGCCGTGCGGCGCGGCTGCAACGTGGTAGTGGCCCACCACCCGGTCATTTTCCGGCCCCTCAAGCGCCTCACTGGGGCCACCGAAGTGGAACAAACCATCATGGCAGCCCTGAAAAATGACGTGGTCATCTACGCCGCCCACACCAACCTCGACAACGTGCGCGGCGGCGTGAACGATAAAATCGCCGAAAAGCTCGGCCTCGCCAACACCCACGTTTTAGCCCCCCAAACCGGCCTGTTGGCCCGCCTCGTCACCTACGTGCCCAACCGGCCCGAAGACCGCGCCGCCGACGTGGCCGGCCGCGTGCTGGAGGCCCTCTACGCCGCCGGCGCGGGCCAAGTGGGCCGGTACGGCAAATGCAGCTTCCGAACCGACGGCCTGGGTACTTTCACGCCCGGCGCGGGCACCCAGCCGGCCATCGGCGCCGCTAACCGGCCCGAAGCCGTGCCCGAAACCCGCCTCGAAGTGCTGCTGCCCCTCCACCGCCAAGCCACCGTGCTGGAGGCCCTGCGCCGGGCCCACCCCTACGAGGAAGTGGCCTACGAGCTGATCAAGCTAGAAAACGCGCACCAAAACGTGGGTGCTGGCCTAGTGGGTGAGCTACCCGGGGCCCTGGCCCCTGCCGCCTTCCGGGCCCTGCTGAAGGAGCGGCTGCGCGTGCCGGTGGTACGCTTCACGGCGTTCGAGAGAGAGGTTCGCACCGTGGCGCTGTGCGGCGGGGCAGGCGCGTTTTTGATTGGCGCGGCGCGGGCGGCGGGGGCCGATGCCTACGTGACTGGCGACGTGAAATACCACGAGTTTTTCGGGGCCGAAGGCCGGCTCATGCTCTGCGACGTAGGTCATTTCGAGAGCGAGCAGTTCACCGGCGAGGTGTTCCGCGATTTGCTCCTAGCCGGATTTGGGCGTACTTTTGCGGTCTTGTACGCCAATACTCCTACGAATCCTGTTCACTATGACTGCTAAAGCTGCCGCCCTGGCCCACGCCGATGTTCCCGTAGCCACCAAGCTGGAAGCGCTGCTCGCCTTGCAGCACCTTGATTCTCAGCTGGATGAAATTCGGCGCGTACGTGGCGACTTGCCCGAGGAAGTGCGGGACTTGGAAGACGAGATTGCGGGCTACGAGGTGCGCGTCAAGAAATTCGACGAGGACATTCAAGGTCTCAACGACTTCATTAAGAGTCGTAAGCAGGCTAGCAAAGACGCCGAAACGCTCATCAAAAAGTACGACGAGCAGCAGCAGAATGTGCGCAACAACCGCGAGTTCGAAGCCATTGCCAAGGAAATGGAGTTGCAGCGCCTCGAAATTCAGATTTCGGACAAGAAAATCAAGGAGTCGCAGTACCAGATTGACGTGAAAAACGCCGAAATCGCCGGTACTAAAAGTAAGCTCGACGAGCGCCGCAAGGACCTCGACACCAAGAAGGGCGAGCTGGACACCATCGTCGCTGAGAACGAAGAGGAAGAGCGCGGCATCATGGCCCAGC
>JANPOR010000086.1:0-12920 GCA_031428075.1 Hymenobacter sp.
ACCAGTTCAGCTACTTTCCGAACTGAAGGCCCGCGTAGACCTGGAACACGCGATTCTGTAACCTTGGGTCGTTGACGCCAGTGAGGTTTTTAGCGTCGTTGATGTCGTTGAGACCGGCCACGAAACGGCCCCCCAGCGAGAGATTACCGAGCTTGAGGCCCGCCCCGGCGGCGAGGTCAAAATCGGTCCGCTTGTACCGGTCAGTCACGTTTTGGTTGTCGGCCTGGCCGTAGGTAGCGCCCCCAGGGCTGGCGCCGCTGAACTGCACCTCCCCGTTCTGGGTGGCGTTCACGAGCACCCCGAACTGGGGACCGGCCTCGACGAACACGGGGCCCAGAGTCAGCTTGAGCAGTACCGGCACCGTGAAGTAGTGTAGCTTGGTGTCGTAGTTGGTGAAGGCGCCTTTCAAGCTGCCGCCCTGCTGCGAATACTGGATTTCGGGCTGGATGGACAGCGGGCCTACGAGATTACCCTGAAAGATGAGGCCGATGTGATAAAACGTTTTGTAGGACGCCACCTCGCCGTCGCGGCCGGTCATTTTAGCCAAATTGACGCCGCCTTTGACGCCGAATTGGGCCTGGGCTTTGGGAACAAATGCCACCGCCAGTGCGGCGGCAAGGGGAAAAACAAGAAGCTTCATGGTGCGGGGCAGAGAAAATTTTAAGGCAATTACGTAAAGCGAAGCGTCGCGGGCGGTCTAAAATTGTCTTTCCGGACGTTGCTCTTGTAGAAAACTTACGCTTACGGCCCCGGCCGGCCCGCTATTTTCCCACTTTTTATGCCCTCTCCTTTCACCTTTGTGCGCCTCAGCTACCACTCCGGCGACTGGGACGCGGTAGACGAGCGCATGCCGGCCAACTTGCTGCACTCGCTGGTGCAATACACTAAAGTGCCCGTAGAGCCCAGAGAAAAAGTGGTGGCCCTGGACAGCCCCGAGCTGTTCGGCTACCCGTTCTGCTACTTGTCGGGGCACCGGCTGGTGCAGTTTTCGGCGGCCGAGAAAAAGAATTTCGTGCAGTACGTGCGCAACGGCGGCTTCGTGCTCGTCGACGATTGCAACCACGACATCGACGGCCTGTTTGCCCGCTCGTTTGAGGAGCAGATGCGCCAGTGCTTTGGGCCCGGGGCCCTAAAGAAAATCGCTAAGACTCATCCCATTTACACGCATTTTTTTCAGTTCAAAGACGGCCCCCCGAACACCGGCTTCGAGCTGAACGGCTGGGGCGACGACCTGGTACACGACTACCTCAAAGGCATCGAAGTGAAAGGCCGCCTGGGTGTGCTCTACTCTAACAAAGACTACGGCTGCGAGTGGGACTATGACTTCCGCAATAAGCGCTTTCTGGCGGAGGACAATACCAAGTTTGGGGTGAATATTCTGCTGTACGCTTTAAGTTAAGTGCCTGTTGTCGTTGCGAGCACAACGAAGTGGCGCGTGGCAATGACAACAGGCAAACAATTATCAAAAAAGAATGACCGAACAAGACGTTAATACCCTCCTGGCCAAGCTGCCAGTGCTAAAGGCCGAGATTGGCAAAATCATCGTGGGGCAGTCAGCCGTGCTCGACGAGGTGCTGGTAGCCCTGCTGGCCGGTGGCCATGCTTTGTTGGAAGGCGTGCCCGGGCTGGCCAAGACCCTGCTGGTGCGCACCCTGGCCCAGGCCACCGATCTGCCGTTTCGCCGCATTCAGTTCACGCCCGATTTGATGCCCACCGATATTCTCGGCACCGAAGTTCTGGAGGAAGACCACGGCACGGGGCACCGCTCATTCAAGTTCAACCCGGGGCCCATCTTCGCCAGCTTGGTACTGGCCGACGAAATCAATCGCACGCCGCCCAAAACCCAGGCCGCCCTGCTCGAAGCCATGCAGGAAGGCCACGTCACCTACGCCGGCCAGGAGCACGCGCTGCCCAAGCCGTTTTTCCTGCTGGCGACGCAAAACCCGATTGAGCAGAGCGGCACCTATCCGTTGCCCGAGGCCCAGCTCGACCGGTTTTTGCTCTACGTGCGCATCGGCTATCCCACCGAGCAGGAGGAAATGGCCGTGCTCAGCGGCACCACCGGCACCAGTGGGGCCCAGGTGCGCCCGGTGCTGAGCGGCGAGGACATCCGCCAGCTCCAGCAGTTGGTGCGCCAGGTCGGCTTAAGCCCAGAATTACTTGGCTTCGTGAACCGCCTCGTACGGGCCACCCGCCCGGCCACGTCGCAGGTAAAATTCATTCAGGACTACGGCCGCTGGGGCGCGGGGCCCCGCGCCGGCCAGGCTCTGATTCTGTGCGCCAAGGCCCGGGCCCTGCTGCAAGGGCGTTTTGCCGCCACGCTGGACGACATCCGGGCCCTGGCGCCGCCCGTGCTGCGCCACCGCGTGCTGCTGAATTTCAATGCCGAAGCCGAGAACCTGACGCCCGACGATGCAGTGACGGCGCTGCTGGAAGCCGTAACGGTGTAATAATGCTTGATTTGTGTCATTGCGAGGAACGAAGCAGTCCGTCCTGGTCTCAGCGATGAACCTTCTATTGTAACGAATTAGAACCTTCTACCTGTGGTGAGTTAAAATTACTCCTTCGAAAAAAAGGGCTTGTCACATTTTAGGGTGTGTCGCTGAGACCAAGACGGATTGCTTCGTTCCTCGCAATGACAACCGAGCCCCCATCTCACTGTTCCACCACCTCACCAAATGCTCAACCCCGAACTCCTGCACGCCCTGCGCAACCTGCCTCTGGCTGCCAAACAGGCGGCCGAAGGCTTCCTGGCAGGGACCCACGTCAGCCGGCGGCACGGCGTGGGTATGGAATTCAACCAGTACCGGCCCTACCAGCCGGGCGACGATTTGCGCCGGCTCGACTGGCGGCTGGCCGCGCGCTCCGACCGCTACTACTTGCGCGAGTCGGAGGTGGACACCAGTCTGACGGTGCACTTGCTGCTCGACGCCAGCGCCAGCATGAACCACCGCGACGCCAACGGCCTCACCAAGCTCGACTACGCCCGGCTGCTGCTGGGGGCCTTGGCTTACCTGGCCCAGCACCAAGGCGACGCCGTGGGCCTGACCATCCTGGGCCCCGCCGGCCTGCGCCACCTGCCGCCCCGCGCTGATACCCGCCAGCTGCCGCGCATCTACCACGCCCTCGAAACGACCGAAGCTGCCGGCACCTTTCCCGACGCAGCTACGCTGGCCCCCCTCACCGCCCGCCGCCAACGGGCCCTGACGGTATGCGTGAGCGACTTATACGAAGAGGGCGACGAAATCAACCGCCTGCTGGCCCGCCTGCGCGCGGTAAGCGGCGAAGTGCTGCTGCTGCACCTGATGGCCAATAACGAGCTGACGCTGAACTATCTCGGGGCCGTAACACTGCGCGACCTCGAAACCGGCCGCACCCAGCAGATCGACGCCGACCAGCAGCGGGCCGCCTACCAGCAGCAGTTGCAAGCCTGGCTCGCGACCACCGCCCAAACCGCCCGCCGTCAGGGGTTCGACTATCACTTACTGAGCACCGCCGCGCCGCTCGATGAGGCCCTACGGGAGTTTTTGCGGCGCAGAGCAGGGTTTTAAAATGCGCTTCCTTGGCGGAAACCAGCGTTAATTGATAACTATCCACGATAACCGATTCAGTGCTCACCCTCACCTCCCCTGCTGCGCTACTCGCCCTGCTGGGCCTTTTGGTGCCGATGGCCCTTTACCTCTGGAACCGGCGGCCGGGGCCCGAAATAGCGGTGGGCAGCCTGCGCTGGCTGGCCGCCGGGGCCAACCGCCGCCTGCGCCGCCTGAAGCCCGAGCAACTGGGGCTGCTGCTGCTGCGCGCCGCCCTGCTGGGGGCCCTGGCCGTGGCGGCGGCCGGGCCAGCATGGCGGCAAGCGCGGCCGGCCAGCCGGGGCCAAGTGCTGGTGGGCCCCGAGCTAGCCGGCACGCCGGCGCTGGTTTCGGTGCGGCCCAGCCTCGACTCGTTGCGTCGCCGGGGTTACGCGCTGCGTTGGCTGGCCCCCGGCTTCCCCCTGATGCGCACCGATTCGCTGGCCCGCCGCGTGGGCTGGGCGGGCGAAGATTTTCGGTGGGCGCGGGTGCGGCAAGCGGCCGATTCATTTCCCGGGCAGCCGTTGCGCGTAGTGGTAGCCGATACTTGGCGGGGGCTATTGGGGCCGCACCCGCCGCTGCCAGTCGCCGTGCGCTGGCAGCTGCTGCCCCTGGAAGCGGCCTCCACCTGGCTACAAGAGGTGGCCGCCGGCCGCGTCGATAGCCTACGGGTGCTGCTGGGCCGCAGCACCGCCACCCAAACAGCTTTCCGCCCGCTAATGGTGGCGCACCCCGCGGCCGGCGCAGCCCTGCACGTGCCTGGTCTGGCTCCGCTGCGCTACATCACCGCCGCCGACGGCACTGGTCGGCTCCAGGTCGAAGCAGGAAATAATGCGCCGACTACCGCCGTGGACCAGCCGCTGCGCGCCGTGGTGTACGCCCCGCCCGCCCACGCCGAAGAAGCCCGTTACCTGCGGGCGGCGCTACAAGCCGCCGCACTGGGCCTGCCCGCCCCACTGGAATTGACCACGGCCGTTGCACCACCCGTGCCGCTGGCGGCACCCGGCTGGTTATTTTGGCTGTCCGACGCGCCACTGCCGGGCGCATGGCGGGCGGCAGTGGCGCGGGGCGCGCACGTGTGGCAAACCGCGGCGGGGCCCGGCGTAGCCGATACGTCGCAGTTGGTTGTTTCGCCGGCCACTGCACGAGTGGCCGTGTTTCGCCGCAGCGGCGCGGCGCTGGTCGCTGGCAGCCAACCACTGTGGGCCGACGAACAGGGCCGGGCAGTGCTGGCGCGGCGGGCCGTGGGCCCTGGCGCCTTTTACCAGTTGGCCACCCGCCTGCAACCCGCCTGGAGCGAGCTGGCCGACAGCCCGGCTTTGCCCGCTCTGCTCCTCGACGTGCTCCGACCCGCGCCCGCAGACGCGGTGGGTGCACACGACCAGCGCCGTTTCGACCCTGCTCAGCTCGTCGCAAGCAACGGAGCCCGGCCCACTGCATCGGCTTTGCCTGCTACCGCTTTTACTTTCACTGATTTACGGCCGTGGCTGGTGCTGCTGGCCGCATTGCTCTTTGCCGTTGAGCGCTGGCTGGCCTGGCGCACGGCCGTCCTTTCCCCCACCGCATGACGCAGGCTGTTCCAGTTTCCGATACGCCCGCTTTGGCGGCGGCCCGGCTTCAGCTGGGGGCCCTGGGCCGCCGCTACGCGCGGCGCCGGGCGGCAGCGCTGCTGCTGCCCGTGCTGGCGGCGGCACTGCTGCTGGCCGGACTGGGCCAGCACTGGCCAATTACCCGCCCGGCGCTAGCCGGGCTGGGCGTTGTGGCCCTGGGCTTGGTCCTGGGGTGGCTGTGGTCGCTGGGGGCCCTGCCCGCGGCTGCCGTGGCCCGCCGGCTCGACCGCCGGTTTTTATCTCTGGAAGACAGCACCGGCCTACTTCTGCTGCTGCCCGAAAACCGGAGCTTGCTGGAACAATTGCAGCAGCAACGCATGGCTGAGCGCTTGGCGCAGCTTCTTGACAGCGAAGAGGAATTGTTGCCGGTGGATTTTCATCGGCCAAGCCTGCTGGCCGTGGCGCTGCTGGCCGCTGGGGCCGCTGCCTGGGCCTGGCCGGCGGCCCAACTCCGCGCCGGGGCCCCGGCGGCCGTGGCCGTGCATTTCGACGCGCGGCCGATGCGGCCGGGGGCCCTTGCGCCGGCCCGTATTGTCGAAACCCGGCTGCTGGTGACGCCCCCGGCCTATACGCGGCAGATGGCATTTGCGCCCACGCAGGCCTCTTTTCACTGCCCGCAAGGGTCTCGGGTGCGCTGGATGGTGCGGGTAAGCCGGCCCGACGCGGCCGGAGCTCCAGCACTAGAAATCGGCGAGGGGCGAGTGGCGCTCCGGCCAGTGGCCGGGGCTGAACTCACGTTCGCAACGGAGCAAATATTGAGCACTTCGACACTGTACCGACTGCGGTTCGCGGGCGCGGTATCGGACGATTACGCCATCGATGTGCAGCCCGACCAAGCCCCGGTGGTGCGCATCCAAACGCCTAAACCGTACACACTGGTGCCCGCCCGCGGGGCCCGGCCCGAGGTTCCGGTGCGGGCCCTGCTGCGCGACGACTACGGCCTGACCCGCGCCGAACTTGTCATCACCATCGCCCAAGGCCAGGGCGAGGCGGTGGAGTTCCGGGAGGTGCGCCGCGACTTGGGTGCAGGCCTGGGCAGTCAGCCGACACAAGCCACCGTGGGCAACGCCCTCGACCTGCCGCGGCTGGGGCTGACGTACGGCGACGAAGTCTACTTCTACATCGCGGCGCGCGACAACGCCGGCCACACAGCTCGCTCCGACGCTTACTTGGTGCAGTGGCAAGACACCGCCCGCACCACCGGCCCCTCGGGCCTGTCGGGCGGTCCGAAAGTGGCCCCCGCGTATTTCCGCAGCCAGCGCCAGCTCATCATCGACACCGAAAAACTGCTGACCGGGCGTACCCATCTGACCCCAACGGCCTTCGCCGGGCGCGCCAACGACCTCGGGGCCGATCAACAGGCCTTGCGCTTGCGCTACGGCAAGTTTATGGGCGAAGAGCTGGAGCAAGGCTTGGGCGAAACGGCCGGGCCAGACAGAAATCTCGCCGAAACCCGCGCCGAATCGCATTCGCCCGTTGCGGAAGACGACGCGCCCGCGCCAGCCGAGCAGCAGCACGACAGCCACGGCACCACGCCCCCGCCGGGCGCCAACGCCTCCCCTACCGCCGAGACCGACGCTCTGCTCCAGCCATACATCCACAAGCACGACGACGCTGAAACTGCCGATTTCCTGGAACCCACTGTGAAGGCAAAACTCCGCGCTGTGCTCGACCAAATGTGGGCCGCCGAGCTGCGCCTGCGCACCGCTCGGCCCGCGGCGGCCCTGCCCTACGAGTACCGCGCCCTGCGCCTGCTCAAGCAGGTGCAGCAGCAAACAAGGGCCTTCGTGAAGAAAGCCGGCTTCACACCCACTCCTTTTCCCGAGGCCACCCTGCGCCTCACCGGCGACTTGAAAGGGGCCGCTGCCGCGCACTTCCACGAACAAATCCCTACGCCCGCCGCCCAGTCTGCTGTACGCGGAGCCCTGGCTTGGCTGGCTGCCGTTGGGGCCGGCCAGGCTGGCCATCCCGCCGACGCCCACTTGCTAGAACCCGCCGGAGCCGCCCTGGCCCAAGCAGCCTTGCAGCACCCGGGGGCCTACCTCAGCGCCCTGCGCGACCTGCGTCGCTTGCTGGCCGACGCCCGCGCCGCCCGCCCCCCTTGCCCCGCCTGCCGCCGCACCGTGACCCGCGCCCTCACCGATCTATTGCCGTCGCCCGCGCCCGCCGAGGCCCCTGTTCCCGCTCCCGACCGGCTGGCCCGGCGCTATTTCCAGAACTTAGTCCGTTGATTTCTTGGTTACTGATCAATTATTAATTTATTACGGCTTGGCGGGCACGTGCCTGCTGCTGGGCGCGGGGCTGCTGTTCGCCGCCTGGCACCGGCCGCGGCGGCGCCAGCGCGGGCCCCGGCTGCTGGGGGGAGGCCTGGCCGCCGCGGCGCTGTGGCTCACGGCCCACCCGCCCCTGCGCCCCGTGTCCACCGCCCGTGCCGAAGCCATTGTACTGACGGCCGGCTACCAGCCCGACACCCTGCGGCAACTGCTGCGCCAGCTTGGGGCCGGCACCCCTGTATGGCGCTATGGCGACGACGTGGGCGGCCCCGACAACGCCCGGCCCTTGGGCAGCCTGCTGGCCCTAGCCGAGCAGCGCCCGGCCCTGCGCCGCTTACACGTACTAGGACAAGGCCTGCCCGCCGGCGCCCTGCCCCAGCTCGGGGCCGTAGCTTTGCGCGTGCACACACCTCCAGCTTTCACCGGCTTTCGGGCGGCGGTGTGGCCCCGGCAAGTGCTGCTGGGCGAGCGGCTGACGGTGGAAGGCAGCGTGGCAGACCCAGCCGCTGGACCGGCCTGGGTGGGCCTCCAAGCCGCCGGGGCCGTGCGCGATTCGGTGCGGGTGCCCGCTGGCAACGGGGGCGGGGCATTCCGGCTGCACTACCGGCCCAAAGCCGAAGGCCTTACCATGTACTCATTGGTACTGCACCAGCCGGGCCAGCCCGTGCGCACTGAACCCGTGCCGGTGGAAATCGTTGCCGCACCGCGCCCGCCTGTGCTGCTGCTGAGCGCTGCGCCGTCGTTCGAGTTCAAGTTTTTGAAGAACCAGCTTGCCGGGCAGCCCCGCGCCGTAGCCCTGCGCACCGCCGTGAGCCGGGGCTTGGCACAAACCGAATTCATCAACCAGCCTACCCATCCTCTCGACCGCCTCACGCCGGCCCTGCTGGCCCGCTACGCTGAGGTTGTGGCCGATGCCGCTACCCTGGCAGGCTTGTCGGCCCCCGAGAACCAGACTCTGCGCGGGGCCATCCAGGCCGGCCGCCTGGGCTTGGTGGTGCTGGCCGATGCTGCGCCGCTGCCGGCCGGCACCCCCGCCCGGGCCGATTTCGCCATGGTACCGCGCGCAGCTGCGGCCGTGCCCCAGTTGCTGACGTGGCCCGAATCCCCGACCACCGTGCGCAGCGCTCTCCCGGCCGCACTGCGCCCCAGCGCCGCGCTACGGCCCCTCGTGCAAGGCCCCAACGCGGCCATAGTGGCCGCCGGTCGGCGCTATGGGCTGGGCACGGTGGTGGTGTCGGTGGTGCCTGAAACCTTTCACTGGGCCTTGCAAGGCCAGGCAGTGGCATATGCTTCGTTCTGGAACCGGCTGCTGGCCGCTGCCGCACCAGCGGCCCCGGAGGGCCCCGCCTGGACGCTAGCCACGGCTTGGCCCCGAGCCCACGCCCCCGTGGCGCTGCACTTGGTAGCAGAGGCCCTGCCCACCGTGCCGCCCACCGTGCGCCCCCTGGCGGGCGGCCCTGCCGTGCGGCTGCCCCCGAGCCAGGACCCGCGCCTGCCCGAGTGGAGCACGGCCACGTTCTGGCCGGCAGCAGCCGGGTGGCACCAGGTGCGCGGGCCGGGCGCAGCGACGTATTCGTTTTACGTGTTTGGGGTCGACGACTGGGCAGGGCCGGACGCGCAGGAACGGCGGCAGGCGGCGGCCGAACGCGCCGCACCGCCTGCCGCCCTCACCTCGAGTACTGTGCGGCGGCCCTGGCCGTCAGCCTGGTTTTTTGGACTGTTCCTACTGGCAGCAAGCTATTTATGGCTTGAGGAAAAGCTATAAGCTTTTAACTGTGGCGGTTCTCAGGTTGCTGTACAGACTGTTTGGTAGAATGTGGGGCTGGCCCCCACCCGTTACTGCGCGGTTCGGGACTAAATCGTGCAGCGACAGGCGGGGGCCAACCCCACACCCTATGTATACGGAACTGAGAACTGCTGTAGCTGATATCCGACAGTAGGACGTACCGCTGGGGCTGCCTGCGCCGGCTAGAAGATGTGGCTGACGGTGGTTTCGGGGATGACGACCACGTAATCGTAGCCCAGCAGAATGCGTTGCAGCGCCGGACTCGTTAGCTGAAGCTTGCCGCTGGTCAGGGCCCGGCGCGCCGGGCGCAGGTCGACCACGTTCCAAGCTGGCCCGGTGGTTTGGTCGAAAAATGGCATCATAAACGCATTGTCGGCGGCGGTGTACGGGGCCACATTTTTGCTGGGGTTCATTTGGTTTGAGCCGCTCGCCAGCATGCCCTGCTTGCCCATTATCATCACGTGCAGCGACTTTTGGTCTTGCGCATCGGCGAGGTTTTGCACCAAGTTTCCCACGTCGTAAAACTCACCAAACGTAGCCACGCTCACGCCCCGCGCCAGGTGGTTCGCGCCGAATTTGAACAGCATCTTGGGCAGCGGCAGCGCCGCCGTGGCTTGGTACGTCCGCAGGTAGCGCAATAGGTTGCGCTTCATCAGGTTCAGGCGCTCTTGGTGGCCGCCGGTGCCGTGAATCTGGCCCTGGTAAATCTGGTAGCTGGTAACGTAGTCCTGCACCATCTGCTGCACGGCGGGACCCTCCCGGCGGGTGATGGCCACCAAGCTGTCGATGGCGCTCTGCGGCTGGACCAACATGCTACTTTTTGAGCCTCCCTCTTTTTCAAACACCTGGCCCTGGGCTTGATAGGCGGCGGCCCGCTGCTGCAAATAGGCTTTCGCCGGCTTACCTTGCGCTTGCCCGGCCAAGCGCTCATAGAACCGGCCCGCGGTCATCATAAACACTTGATCGAGCCCCAACAACTGCACGCGCTGGGCCCGCAGGGTCCGAATCAGCTCAAATTCCTCGACCCAGTTGGCGAAGCACAGCGCCTCGGGGTACCGTTGCAGGTAGGCCGTCGGGGGCCCCGGTTGCGCCGCCAGAGCGGTGATGTCCTGGGCTACATAAGGGTCGACTTCGGCCACAAAAACCGCCGGCTGGAACACCCGGGCCACGGCGGCCGTGAACACCGGAATCTGGGCCATGCCGTGGTCCTCGCCCACCAGCACAAACTGGCTTTTCCGGATGCTCTGCTGCAGTTGGTCCCAGCCCGCGCCGGCAAACTGCTGGCCCGTCAGCGTCAGCGGGTACTGGTGCTGCCGGATGAAGCGCGTCAGCGTGCTGTCCTGGGCGTAGGCCCGGCCGGCGAACAGCCAGGCCAACAGGAAGAACAACACTGGGCGGGCGCGGCGGGCGGTGCCGGCCACGGCGTATAAAACGGTTGAGGAGCAGGAAAGCAGCACGGGATTTGAGTGGTTGGTGGTTGGTGAGGCAAAGATGTTTGGCCGGCCGGCCCTTTAAAAAAAGATTATCCCAACGGCCCCAAACTCAATGCAACTTCCCAGCCGGGCCCTTCTGGGCGTTCGGATGCTGAACGGCCGCATTGCTCCCCAAAACCAGGGCGGTGGGATAAAAAACTACCGGGCACCCGGCCGGACCGGTAGCTTTGGCCTGCCAGCGATGCCATTCGCCGCTGCTTCCACCCGATGGCCGGCCCCGGGGCCCTGTTTTCCATGCAAAAAACCTCTTTTCGGCCCCACCTGCTGTGCTGGCTGGCCTATGCCAGCTATGAACTGCTCGGCGTGTTCGTGGACGGCGGGGCCCCGCTGCGCATTGCTTTGTGGATGATACTTTCCATTTTGGCGCGGGCAATGTTCGAATTCTACCTCTGCTACCTGGTCGTATTTCCCCGACTGTTCCGGCCGGGGCGGGCCCCGGCGCTCGTGGGGGCCCTGTTGGGGGTGATGGCCTTGTACATCGGCTTGCGCTACGGCATTGAAGAGGTACTTTACCCGGCGCTGCTGGGCTTCCGCAACTACGCCCCGGGCACTACGGCTACCCATTATTTGATCGACAACTTTTACTTTTCGATTCCCGCCATTGCCATCAGCGGGGCGGTATGGGCCGGAACGGCCGTGCGCCAGCGCGAAGAGGAAAACCAACAGCTACGCGCCGAAAAACGCGCGGCCGAAGTGGCCTTCCTCAAAAGCCAAATCAACCCGCACTTCCTCTACAATACGCTCAACCTGCTCTACGGCATGGCTTATCCGGTGGCCAAACCGCTGGCTGCGGCCATCCTCCAACTGGCCGAGCTGATGCGCTACATGCTGCGCGAAAGCCCCGACGGCCAAGTGGCGCTCACCCAGGAAATCGAATACCTGCACAATTTCCTCGGCCTCTACCGGCTGCGCTTTCCGGAAAAGTTATTCGTGGACTTTGCGGTGACGGGCGACCCCGCCGGCCACCGCGTGGCGGCACTGGTGCTGATTCCCTTCGTGGAAAACGCCTTCAAGCACGGCGTGCTCGACGACGCGGCCGCGCCAGTGCGCATCGCCCTTGCGCTGACGCCCGGGGCCCTGGTTCTCACGGTCAGCAACCGCATCAGCGACTACGCGAAAGACGCCACCAGCGGCATTGGCCTGCCCAACATCCGCCGCCGGCTGGAGCTGCTTTACCACGGCCGCCACACCTTGCACGTTTGTGCGGAAGCGGGCCGGTTCGAAACGGTGCTGCGGCTGGCGCAATAATCCGGTTTTTTGCAATTTATCCTAGTTCCTTCGCTTCCACCGCTCATGATTCGCTGCATTGCCGTCGACGACGAAGCCCCAGCCCTGGCCATTCTGGCCGATTACATCGGCCAAGTGCCCTTCCTGACGCTGGCGGGTACCACCACCAACCCCATCGAGGCGCTGACTTGGGTGCAGCAGGGCCGCGTGGACCTAGTATTTCTCGACATCCAGATGCCGAAGCTTACGGGGCTGCAATTCCTCAAGCTCGCCGGCAACAGGTGCAAGGTCGTCCTCACCACGGCCTACCCCGAGTACGCACTCGACGGCTATGAAAACGACGTGGTGGACTACCTGCTCAAGCCGGTTTCCTTCGAGCGGTTTTTCAAGGCAGCCCAAAAAGCGGTGCCGCTGCTACCGGCGGCCGTTGCGCCCGCGCCCTCCGAGCCGGGGGGGCCGCCTGCCGCCAGCCCCTACTTATTCGTCAAGGGCGAAACTAAAAACAAGTACCTGCGCATCAACCACGCCGATATTCTCTACATCGAAGGGCTGAAAAACTACGTTTCCATCTACCTGCCCACCCAGCGCCTGACGACTTACCAAACCCTGCGGGAGCTGGCAGAAACCTTGCCCCAGCCGCCCTTCCTGCGGGTGCACAAGTCCTACATCGTGTCACTGGACAAGATTCAGATGGTCGACGGCAACACCATATATCTGGCCGACAAGCTAATTCCAGTGAGCGAAACGTACCGTGAGCAGCTTTACCGGCTCATCCGCGAGGCGTGAGTAACAGGAACCTACACCGCCAAACTTATTTTTTTAAACGGCTAGTTGGGCAGTCCTGCAGTAACGAACATTAGTTAGTTTTCACTAGCTTTGTTCTATCCCACCCAACACCGCACCCTTATTTTCCAACCCCACGGCAGAACGGCTGCCCGGGCCCGCTGAAGGGCCCGGGCAGC
>JANPOR010000087.1:0-6150 GCA_031428075.1 Hymenobacter sp.
CCACACGCTGCCAGCGGCTGCCCTGGGCCAGCCGCTCCACGTCAGCCAGCTTCTGCAATAAGTCGTTCATGCACGCAAATTTGAGCATACCACGGTGTTCGGTTCAGTTGCCGGCCCCGGGGGCCCGGAGGAGCTGGCGCAATTCGGCCGGCCGCACCACGCCCAGGGCCAGTACCAAGCCAGCAAATGCCAGCGCGGCGAGGGCGCTTTCGGGCAGCCAGGGCAAGTGAGCAAACGTTTGGAGCACGTACCACGCCCCGCACAGCCCACCAAAAGCGGCCCCCAGCCGGGCCAGCAGCGCCCACGGCACCGCTACCCCGGCCCGGCCCCGCACAAGCAATAAATATCCCCCCGCCACGAGCACGGCGCAAATCAGCGTGTTCCAAGCCGCGGCCACGGCCCCGTAGCGCGGCAGCGTCAGCAGGTTTAGGCCGAGGTTGAGCACGATGCTTACGCCCACCAGGCGGCTCACGGGCCGCACGTGCCCGGTGCTGTTGAGCAGCGCCGCGTAGACCGCGAAAAAGCCTTGCACCAGCACGTTAAGGAACAAGATTTGCAGGCACCGCGTCATACGGGCCAGCTCGGCGGGGTCGCTGTGCCGGAACTGCCAGAACAGCACCTCGCCCCGGAACAGCACGAAGGCCACCACCAGCAGCAGCGGCACCGTGACGGCGCGCTGCCCGAACCAGAGCAGTACGCGCTGCTCGCCGGGTTGGTGCTGGGCAGCGGCAAATTTGGCGAAAAAGAGTGGCATCAGGGTCCATACGTACATCATCACAGCGTCGACCCAGCGGTAGGCCCCGGCGTAATAGCCGGCCTCGACAGGCGAGGCGAGGCGTTCGAGCATCACCATATCCACCCGCTCATTCACGCCGTAGAGCACCACGATGAGGGCAAACGGCGTGCTCTGACGAAGCATGGTGCGCGCCTGGCCCCAGTGCCAGCGGTAGCGCACCCGCCCGAACAGCCGCACCAGCAGCCCGTAGAGCAACGCCGCCGTGAAAGCCGCCGCCCCCAGCCGCGCCCCCACGTATTCGCCCAGCGTGAGGCCACCCGGCAGCAGGGTCAGGATAGCGGCCAACAGCAACGCTTTTTCGAGCACCGAGAGCACGGCGTCGGTATTGAAGTGCTGACGGGCCTGCACCGGACCGCGCAAAAACTGCCCGTATTGCGTGAGCAGCAGCGCAGCGGCCACCGCCGCCAGCAGGACCAACTGCGGGCCGCGGTAGCCCAGCGCCCAGCCCACGGGCAGCAGTACCGCCAGCGCCGCCAGCCCTAGGCCTCCACGCAAGGGCAGCAGCACGGAAAATTCCTGCCCCAAAAACTCCGGCTCAGCGGCCAGGCGCTGCACGGCGTAGGGCGTGAGGCCAAGGTCGGCGAGGGCGGCCACGGCCACGGCCAGGGCCGAGAGGGCTGCCACCAGCCCAAAAGCGGCGTGGCCCAGGCGGTCCTGCACCAGGTTTTCGACCAGCACCCAGCCCGGCTTCACGGCCAGGTTGAGCAGAATGACGAAGCTGATATTGCCGAAGAACCGTTTGATGCCGCGAAGAATAAAAGGCGGTACGCCCCGCGCCGGGGTCCCGACAGGCACCGCGCCCAGGGCCGGCAAAACTACTGCCCATCGGCCGGGGCACCGCGCCGACGCCGGCTGATGCGTAGTAGCTTTGCCCCGGGCCGGCTGACGGCCCGGGCACCGGGCGGAGGGTTTCGCCACGGGCCGGCTGCTTCCGATATTTATGTCGCCATCGTCGTTCTCGCTCGTGGGCCTGGGGCCCATCCTCAACCGTTGGAAGTACTTGGTGGCCACCGTGGTGGTGGCAGCCGGCGTGGTCAGTGCCCTAGTGGCCTGGCAGCTGCCCAACCTGTACAAGTCCACGGCCGTGTTTTTCCCCACCAACCTGCAAAATGCTGACCCCGACCGCATCGTGGAAGGCACCAAGCTGGAGCTAACCGGCCGCGCGGAAGACCTGGACCGCGCCATCACCATCGGGCAGTCGCAACCGGTGGCGGCCCTGCTTATCAAGCGCTTCAACCTTTACGAGCACTACGGGGCCGGCCAGCCGGGCGACGACAAGGCCGAAACGCAGGTGCTCAACCAGTTCAGCACCAACCTAGACATCGTGCGCAACGAGCGCGATGCCATTGAGCTGACGTTTACGGACCGCGACAAGCACCTAGCCGCTAACTTGGCCAACGCCATGGTGCAGGTCATCGACTCGGTGAACCAGCAGCTCACCCTCACCAACCGCCGCCGGGTGCTGGACCTCTACGGCCTGCGCTACAATTACTTGCGTACCGGCTACGAGCAGGGCCGCCGCCAGCTAGTAGCCCTGCGCATCCGCTACGGCATCTTCGATCTGAATCAGCAGAGCCGCTACCTGGCCAAGCAGCTGGTGCAAACCGAAGCCGCCCTGCGCCGGTCCGAGGGCGGCGGGGGCGGCGACGCGGCTGGCCTACGCCGGGCCCTGCGCGGCCTCACCCGCGCCGATGGCGGCAACGCGATGAACGCGGAAAGCTTTATCCGCGGGGCCGACTCGCTAGCCTTACTCAGCGCCCGGGTAACCGACTTGCAAACCCGTCTCACGGCGGCCCAGGCGGCCTTTGAAACGGCCGAAGTGACGATCAAAGGCCACGTGAGCAGCCTGTACCTCGTGCAGCCCGCCTACCCAGCCACTAAAAGGGCCAAGCCAGTGCGCGGGCTCATCGTAGCGGGCGCGATGGTGCTTGCCTTCGCGCTGTCTGTGATCATCATTGCTCTGCTGGAGCTGTACCGCTACAACCAGCGCCGCCTGTCGCCGGCCGCCTGATGCGCGCCTGGCTGCTCCGCCTGTGGCCGCAGGATGGCCCCCAGCGCATATTCGCGGGCCTGGCGGCGCTGCTGCTGGCCGGGGGTGCGGCGGCCGCCTTAGCTGGCAGCCCCGCCCTGCTGGCCCCGGGCCTGCTCGCGTTGGGCTTGCTAGCGGCCTTTGTGGAATGGCGCGTGCTCTACTACGGGCTGTTTGCCACGCTGGCGTTTTCGCGCGAAATCGACTTGCCCGGCGGCCTGAGCATGGACGTACCTTCCGAGCCTCTGATGCTGGCCCTCACGGCCTGCGTGCTGGGGGCCCTGGTGTTGGGCCAGGGGCGGCTGCCGGCCCGCGAGTGGCGCCACCCCCTCGTGGTGCTGCTGGCCCTGATGCTGCTGTGGAGCATAGTAGACATCTTTTTTTCCGTCGACCAAACCAAGTCGGTGAAGTACGTGCTGGCCAAGGTGTGGTACCTCACGCCCTTCGTACTGGGCACGCTGCTGGTGGTGCGCCGCCCCGCGGATGCCTGGCGGGTGCTGGGCGTGTACGCGGCCGGGGCCACAGTCAGCACCCTTTACGTCATCGGCCAGCACGCCGCCCGGGGGTTTTCTTTCGATACCATCAACCTGGCGGTGCGACCGTTTTTTCGCAACCATGTCACCTACGCAACGGTGCTGGCCTTGTTGCTGCCGTTTGTACTGCTAGGGGCCCGGGCAATGCGCCGCAGCTGGCTGCGATGGGCATGGCAGGCAAGCGTGGCGGTGCTGCTGTTTGGGCTGTTCACTTCGTACACCCGGGCCTCCATGCTGGCGCTGCCCGTGGCGGGGCTTTACTACTTGGTGGTGCGCTGGCACTGCACGCGGGCGCTGCTGCTGGCCTTGATGCTGGGCACCAGCGGGGCAGTGTTTTACTTCGTGAACGAGAACAATTTCATGCACTACACGCCCGATTTTGAGAAAACCACTTTCAACGGGCACGACTTTAGCAAGCACATCGAAGCCACCTACAAGCTGCAGGACGCGTCGGGCATGGAGCGCGTGTACCGCTGGGTGGCCGCTGCCCGCATGGTGGCCGACCGGCCCCTGGTGGGCAGCGGCCCGGCCACGTTTTACCCCGAATACAAGCGCTACACGGTGCGGAGCTTCCGCACTTTCGTGAGCGGCAACCCCGAAAAATCAACCGCCCACAACTATTTCCTGCTGCAACTAGCCGAGCAGGGCATCCCGGGCTTTGTGCTGTTCGTGACGCTCATGGGCTGGGCCCTGCTCACGGCCGAGCGCCTATACTACCGCGCCCGCCACCGGCCCGACGTGCGCCGTGTGGTGCTGGCTGCCGCCCTCTCGCTGGTGATTATCATTTTCCACCTCACGCTGAACGAGCTGGTAGAAGTCGACAAAATCGGCTCCGTCTTTTTCGTCTGCCTGGCCTTGCTGGTACGCGCGGATTCGTGGCTGGAAGAGATTCCTCAAAGCACCCGCCTCGCTTTACCGGGACCCACCCCGCTTACTTCATCCGGCAGCTGAGGATCGTCACGTCGTCGGCAAACTTGTCGGTTCCGCCGAAGGCCTGGATTTCGCGCAACAGCGTCTCGTGCAGGCACGATAGGGGCAAGTAGCGATTTTGGCTGATAACGCGCAGCACGCCGTCTTCGCCAAACTCATTGCCCTCGGCGTCGAATACTTCCGTCAGGCCGTCGGTGTAGGTGAAGAGCAGCGAGCGGGGCGGCACCACCACTTCCCCCACCTGGAGCTGGGGCAGCTCTTCGATAATGCCGAGCATAACGGAGCCGGTTTTGAGGAACTGCGGGGGCCCTTGGTCGGGCAGTAGGATGGGATCGTTGTGGCCGGCGTTGACGAAGCGCAGGCGGCGGTCGCGGCGGTCGTAAATTCCTAGAAACGCGGTGATAAACTTCTCGCCCCCGGCATTCCGGAAAATCAAGTGGTTGAGCTCGTGGGCGATGACAGCCAGGTCGGCGCCCTGGCGCAGCAGCGTACGCAGGCCCGCCTGAAAGTTCGACATCAGCAGGGCCGCCGCCACGCCCTTGCCGCTCACGTCGGCGATGCACAGCAGCAGGCGGTCGGCGTCGATTTCCACCACGTCGAAGTAGTCGCCCCCAATTTCGGTGTGGGGCACGTAGGTGCGGGCCACGGCCACGGCAGCGTTGTTGGGCAGGTGCGTGGGGAAGAGCAGCCGCTGCACGTCCTGGGCAATCTCAATTTCGCGCTGCAGGGCCGCGGCAGCCATGCGCTGGCGGGTGAGGCGACGGTTTTCGACAGCCCCGATGAGGATATTGCTTAGCGTTTCGAGGAAGGTAATGGCCTCGCGGCCGGCGTAGTCGGCCTGAGCCGTGCCGATGAGTACGTAGGCCAGCACCTGATCGGCGAGCCGCACCGGAATCACGGTTTCGAAGCCGTCCCAGGCGGGGCCCAGCCCCATGCTGGCCACGTCGCACGGCGCGTCGTAGCACTTGGCGCGCACGGCGCTAGGCAGGGCCCCTACCGCCACGGGAAAAGCCACTTCGGACCGAAAAACGCCGTTGCTGAGCACGTACAGCACCAGCCGGCGCATCCCGAGCTGGCCGATGAGCGTGAACTGAAAAATCTTGTAAAGTGTGGCCTCGCTGGTCGAATCCTGGGTGATGGCCCGGGTAATTTCGAGCAAGGCATTGAGTTCGCGTTCTTTCAAGAAGAGGCGCTTATCGGGGGTAATGTTGGGCATAGAGGCGGGTGGCAGGGGTTAGCGCACGGCCGTCTTGGGGTCGTAGGCGTCACGCAGGCCGTTGCCCAGCAAATTAAAGCTTAAAACGAGCAGCGAGATGGCAGCGCCCGGCAGCACCGTGAGCCAAAGGCCGGCGCGGGTGCCCAGCAAGTCGTAGCCCTCCTTCACCATCAGGCCCCAGCTGGGGGCCGGAGGCTGCACGCCCAGGCCCAAGAAGCTCAGGCCCGCTTCGAGCAGGATGGCGGCGGCGAAGTTGCTGGTGGCCAGCACCAGCAGGGGGCCCCGCAGGTTGGGCAGCAGGTGCCGGGCAATGAGCCGCGCCGTGGGCAGCCCCAACACCCGCCCGGCCTCCACGAAGGTGGCCGAACGCAGGCTCAGCAGCTGCCCCCGCACCACGCGGGCCACGTCCACCCACATCGTGAGGCCCACGGCCACGAAGCTGACCCACACCCCTTTGCTGTCGAGCGCCAACGAAATGGCAATGACGAGCATGATGCCCGGAATGCTCCACACCACGGTCATCAGTCCCAGCAGCACGCTGTCGATCCAGCCGCCGAAGTAGCCGGCCAGGGCCCCCACTGTCATGCCCAAAGTCATCGAAATAAGCACCGCTACCAGCCCGATGCCCAACGAGATGCGCGTGCCC
>JANPOR010000088.1:0-1523 GCA_031428075.1 Hymenobacter sp.
ACTAAACTTGTATCATGAACGTGGAGTTGACCGAATCTGAACGCCACACGTTGCGACAGTTGCAAAAGCAACGGCGCGATGAAGCGGGCTATGTCAAAGTCACGGTTATTCTGCTGCTGGACAAGCGCCGCCCGCTGGCCAGCATCGCCGACGACTTGGGTCTGGACGAATCCACGGTTTACCGCTATGCGCGGGCGTTTGCGCACCTGGGCCTGGTCCGGTACCTGGCCCACGAGCAGCCAGGCTACTGGGGTTTGCTGAGCAGCGTCCAACTGGCGCACCTGTGCCGAGAGGTCAATGCCACGCTTTACACGGATTGTAAAGCCCTTCAAGCATGGCTGCTACGCACCCATCGGGTCGCTTACTCCCTTTCCGGCCTGACGGACCTGCTCCATCGCCTGGGCTTTACCTATAAGCTGACCACGCCCGTGCCCTGCCAGGCCAATGCCGAAGCGCAGGCCGATTTCCTCGACGAGTTAGCCGTGCTCGAAGCCCACGTCGAGCGGGGCGAGGCGGTGCTTTACTACGCCGATGCCGCCCACCCGACCCACAACACGCGCTGCACCCGTGCCTGGTGTGCCGTGGGCGAAGAACGGCCGCTGCTCACCGTCAGCGGCCGGGAGCGGGTGAACCTGAACGCGGCCCTCAACGCCTACGCACCGACCCAAATCCTGCTCGATGAAACCACCTGTGTAAACGCGCAGAGCACCCGGCGGCTCTACGAGCAACTGCTGGCCGCCCACCCCGACAAGGCCCGCATCTACGTCGTGTGCGACAACGCCCGCTACTACAAAAACAAGGAATTACGGGCCTGGCTGGCCGATAAGCCCATTTGTCAGGTGTTTTTGCCAACCTATTCGCCCAATCTGAACCTGATTGAACGCTTCTGGAAATACCTGCGCCAGAAGATTATCAACACGACTTTCTACCGCACCAAAGGTCAGTTCCGCACGGCCGTCCTCGACTTCTTCGACCGACTCCCCGAGTTTGGCCAAGACCTCGCGTTCCTCCTAACTCGGAAATATCATATTATCGACTCGCAAGCTGCTTCGTGACGAGTATAGGCGTACGGTTCGGCGGGTTCACGGTGGTCCTGGCGGTGGCCATTGCGGGCTGGACGTGGCTTGGCCGGCGCCAGCCAGGACCTGCAGCTGGCGTGGTTTGGCGTCGTGGTGCTGGGCGGGATGTGCCTGCTGTACCGCCTCGGAAAGGCGGTGAGTGTCGTGCCCACGGGGATGAGCATGGCGGCAGATCGCCTGACGATCTATGAACCACAATCCGGCGAAGAAACCCAAGTGCTCTTCGCCGAAATTGCGGCGTACCGGGCGTCGCGTTTCAACGGCACCGAAGCGCTTCGCCTTACCCTCAAAGACGAGCGCACGCTGCATTCGCAGACCCTGCAGCCGGACGGCAGCTGGAAACGCTTCATGACAGCGACTTACCGCCGGGTGAAGTAAAGCAACTGGGCCCCGCCCCGCTGCCAGCAGCTTTCACACGATCCAGTTACAGTGGCGCAGGCTGAC
>JANPOR010000089.1:0-5066 GCA_031428075.1 Hymenobacter sp.
CCCGAGCAAGCCCGAGATGCATTTGAACCGACGAACGGGGCCCACGTGCGGGGCCGGGGGGTACGACACGTGCGGGGCCGGGGGGTACGAGTGGGGCATGCGAACCAGGACTACAAGGAGAGGACCGAACAAACGAAGGCACCGGGGCGGCAAAGGAAAACCGGCCGGCCCGCGCATGCGACAAAGCTACGTCCTGACAAATCACATTAATTATAGAATTCTATTAAAATATGTGCTTCCTCCGGTGCGTGGCGAGGGTCGGCGGCGGCCCACCTGAGGGCACACGACGACTCCCCGGCCAAGCGCAGGGCGCGGGCAACGGCGCGCACCCGGTCTCCTCAAGCAGGGCGGCAAAAAGCGCGCGGCCCCGCTGCACCACCACGCCAGCCGCCAAGCCGCTGTCCCAACCAGTTACTCGAATAACGCCGTCCCCGCGCCCCAGCTGACCGCTGCCCGCGCTGTAGGTGTGGCCACCCCGGCCAGGGCAAAGGCATTAAAATCCAGTCAAATGCCTTTCCAGGGCCTGGGGCCACTTTGATGCCGGCAGGGTTCGTCGATTGATGCCAAAGGGCGCGAAGAAAAGCGCCTCCAGATGCTGAAATCCGAGCTAATTTTTTTAGTGCGTTTCGCCTCACCCCCGGTCCCTTTCCAGTGGAAAGTGGGGGTGAGGCGAAACAGATACACCGGCCTGGAAACCGCCCTAATTCATCGTTTTCTTCGCAACGTGTTCCACCGCCCCTGATTTTTGCTCATAATTCCTTGCTATTGTCGTCGAGCTGGCGGTCTATGATGAGATGGTAGGGGTCAACGGCCACCGAAGCCGGTTTTTTGTTCACTACGAAGCGCAGTTGGTTGTCGCCAGTGCGCAGGCGGTACTTGACCAGAAGCAGCGGAGCCACGGGCTTTTTGTCCTTGCCCAACTCAGGGAAGATGGCTACGGGTAGCACGTCGCGGGACTGGTCGGCGGGCCGTTGGTTGCCGAGGCTGTCGGCGTAGAATTTGGCCGACTTCACGGTAAAATCGACCTGGTAGCGGCCGTCGGGTAGCTTTTTGCTAGTGGCGGCTGTCACGCGGTTATCAAACAGCATGATGCGCTCGAAGGCATCGGTGAGGTAGGGCTGGAGCGAGTCGGGCGCGGCGCGGCGCAGGTAGCCAATAAACTCTGGCGAATTGGTGTAGGGCGGCTCTTGAAAAGCGACGGCGGCCACGTACTGCTTCAGGGCGGCGTTCAGCCGGGCCTCGCCCAAGTAGTCCTGCAGGGCGTACATCACCACCGAGCCCTTGGCGTAGTGGATGTACTGCTGGTTTTCGACCAGGCCCAGCGGCACTTCCTTCTTTTTCTCTAAGGCCCGCCCAATGAGGTAGCGGTTCATGTCGAACTTGAGGAAGCGCTGCATGGCGGCGGGGCCGCTGTGGTGGCGCAGCACCATCAGGGCCGAATACTCGGCCAGGGCTTCGGACATGAGGGTGCAGCCCTGCACGTTGCCGCCGATGACCTGGTGGGCCCACCACTGGTGCGCCACTTCGTGGGCCGTCACGTAGTAGGGGTAGTTCAGGTCTTCGGGGTCGTCGTCCTTCACGTGGGCCACGAAGCCGATGCCTTCGGAAAACGGCACCGTGTTGGCGAAGCTTTGGGCAAAGCCCTGGTACTGCGGAAACTCCAGAATACGCAGTTGTTGGTGCTGGTAGGGCGAGAAGTTTTTGGAGCAGTACGCCAGGGCATCTTTCGCGCCCGCGGCCATGCGCTGGAGGTTGTACTCGTGGCCCGGCTGGTAGTAGATGGTGATGGGAATGGTGCGGTGCCCCACCGAGTCGACCCACTGCGCCTTATACTCCCGGTAGCGGGCCGAGAGGAAGGTGTAGAAGTTGAGCATGGGCCGGTCCATGACGTAGGTGAAGTAGCGGCGGCCGTCTTTCATCCATTCCTTTTTGAGGTAACCAGGGGCCACGGCCGTTTGGTCGGCCTCGGTGCTAACGGTGGTGCGGAAGCGAATCCAGTCGGCATCGGAGCTGATGTAGGTGTTCTGGCGGGCCTTCAGGTCGTTCACGGCGGCCATACGGGGCTTGGGTTTCAGGCCGTAGTTTTTGCGGTCTTGGTCGCCGGCCAGCTCCGCGCCTTCGCGGTAGCCGAGGCCGGGCAGGTAACCGCTGCTGACGAACGTGCCGTTGTACACGAGGTCGGTGTTAGAATTCGCGTTGGGGAAGCCGCGCTCCTGGTAGAACAGGTCCAGGGTGAGGGCCAGCGAATCGCCGGGGGCCAGGGGGCGGGCCAGGCGGTAGAGGCGCAGGCCGGCGGTGGTGTCGTTCAGGGCCAGCGTGGCCTGGCCGGGCGCGCCTAGGGCCAAGGCGCGCACGCGGGGGTGCTGCTCCACGGGCAGGCTCACGATAACCGTGTCGAGGGCGCGGGCGTGCTTGTTCACCAGTGTAAATTCGCCACGAAAGCGCACGGCGCGGGTGCTGGGGTACAGGTCGGTGGTGAGGGCGACGGCCGTGATGCGGGGCTGGGCCACGTCTTTGAGGCGGCGGTACTGCTTTTCATACGCCACCTGCCGTTTTTCGTCGGCTTTGGGGGTGCGGTACTGGTTCAGCACGTTGGTGTTGTAGAACACGTAGGCCCCCGTGCCCAGACTGATGAGCAGGCCTAGGGCCAGGGTGGCGGTGCTGCCGGCGTTCCAGCGGCGGCGGGCTTCGGCAAGGCGGCCGCGGGTGTCGGTGCCGCGCACCCACAGCAGGTTGGCGGCCAGTACCAGCAGCAGGGCCACCCCGGCCCAGAGCAGCTTGGTCCACCAAAAGGCCGGCAGGAAGTGCCCGTAGCCGTTCATGGCCGAGTACGGGCCCGGCGTGGGGCTCCCAGCGTAGTTCAGCAGCCGGTGCGTGAGCCCGGCCTGCCCCCGAAACAAGTTGGCCACGTAGTACAGGATTATCACGAAGAAGCCCAGGTACTTGTTGTTCACGAGCACCTGCGTTACCATCGCCAGCACGCACCACAGCAGCAGAAACGGCAGCTCGTACAGAAACAGGGTTTCCAGGTACAGGCCGATTTCGTAGCGGAAGTAGCCCTTGAAAGTCTGGAGCAGCAGGCCCGACACCATCACCACGGCTAGCAGCAGCACCTGCACCAGGCCCAGGGCGGCCAGCTTGCTCAGGAAGGGCACCCAACTGGGTACGGGCACGGCATCGGTAATCTGGGCCACGCCGGCCTGGCGCTCGCGCCACACCAGCTCGCCGCTGTAGAAGATTATGATGGCCAGGAAGAAAAAGAAAAACGAGCCCAGCGATACCGCCAGCACGTCATTTGTGGTCGGGTACGTGGTGGTATCGAAGGTTTTGCCTACCTGCGTGGCCCCCACCACCAGCAGGAAAATTACCCCCGCCCCGGCAATAGCCGTGAAGTAGCGGCTGCGTACGATGCCCCAGAACTCCAGCCTGGTGAGGCTCCACCACTGGCTGAGGCTCATGGCCCCGCTAAACACTTGCGTCACGCGGGGCAGGCGCATGCCGCCGGGCAGCGCAGCCCCGCTTTCCGGCGCATCCACCAGCAGGGCCGCGGCCCTGCGGCTCATTTTGGCGGGCTTATCGGAAGCGAAGTTTGAGAACTGAAACCGGACGTAGCACAGGCCCAGCAAGCCCAGGCCCAGGCCTACCCACAGGGCCCGGTTGAGCAGTACGTAGCTGGAGAGGGGCAGCAGGAGGCTGTTTTTCTCCACCACGGTCCAGTAGCGGGTGGTGATGAACTGCGCGCCGAGGCCGAAGGCATCGAGAGCCGAAGTCAGGTACTCGTTTTTGAGGTCGGAAGTGAAAGCGCCGGAAATCAGATAGGCCATCAGCAGCAGCACCGACCCAATGTAGGTGCTGAGAATGTTGCGGGTGAGCGTGGCCATCGTGAAGAAAATGGCCCCCGTGAAGAGCAGGTTGGGCAGCACCAGTACCAGGTAGGGCCACACGTAAGTGCCGGCCGGCGTAGCGGCCAGGAAGCGGTCGGCCTCCACCCAGGGCATGATGCCGGCCAGGGCCGCGCCCAGCCCCAGGCCGCTAAACACCAGCGCGGCAATCAGGTACGAGCCCAGGAAACGCCCGCCCAGGTAGCCCCACTTACTGATGGGCGTGGTGTAGAACAGCGGGTGGGTGCGGTACTCGAAGTCGCGGTACACGGGGTTGCCCATCAGCGAGGAGGCGATGATGGTGCCAAACACGCTCAGAATGGTGACGGTGATGTTGACCGAAAAGGGCGAGTTAATCTTAACCGCCTGCCCGTCGCCGCCCAGGGAAATGTTGATGCCCGTGCCGAAGCCCCCGCCGGCGGCCGTCACGAGCAGGAAAGCCATCAGAAACAGGAGTCCGAAATAAATCCAGGTAGCCGGGCGCTTTAGCCGGTACTTCAATTCGAACAGAAGAATGGGGAGAAACATTGGGATTAATTAAAAATTATGAATTATAAATTGAGGGGACGAAAACTGCCCGCACAGTCCTTTTCAGGCCACGGGGACACCACCTTTAATTTTTAATTCATAATTTTTAATTTCCGAAAAATACACGTCTTCTAAATCCGGGCTCACGGCCTCAAACCCGCTGTCGGGAGCCGTATCGGCCAGTACGTGCACCACGGTTTTGCCCGCGAACAGGCGGGAGCTGATGACTTGCTGCACAGCTTGCAGGGCCGGCAGTTCGCCCTTCTCAATCAGCTTGCGCCAGATTTTCCCTTTTAGGTTGTTCATCACCGTGAGCGGGTCGCCGGTGAGGCGCACCTGGCCCTGGCTGATGATGGCCATGTGGCGGCACAAATCGGTCACGTCGCTCACGATGTGCGTGCTCAGGATGATGATGATGTGCTCGCCAATCTCGCTCAGCAGGTTGTGGAAGCGGTTGCGCTCGGCGGGGTCGAGGCCGGCGGTAGGCTCATCCACGATGATGAGCTTCGGGTTGCCGAGCAGGGCCTGGGCAATGCCGAAGCGCTGCTTCATGCCGCCCGAGTAGCCGCCCACGTGCTTTTTGCGCACGTCGTAGAGGTTGGTTTGCTGCAGCAGGGCGGCCACCGTCTCCTTGCGCTCCCGGCTACTGGCGATGCC
>JANPOR010000090.1:0-10871 GCA_031428075.1 Hymenobacter sp.
CACGGCCAGGTCGGCGGCGGTTTCTTGTTCGAGGGCTTGTTTCATGGGGGCGTATATCCGGTGGGTGGGGCGGGGTAATTGGTCCGGCAAAATTACGGGAAGAATACCGGGCAGCGCGGGCCAGGGCCCTACCCCGCCGCCAGCGGCGCGGCCCCGGCTTTCTCTCAAGCGCAAAACCACTCACACCGATCCATATCGGTGCGGTTGCCATCGGATTTGGTGCTGTTATAGAAGCGCGGCTCCAGCAGCAGCGCACCGGCTTCGTGGAGGTAGCCGGAGGGCCCCTGGCTTTTACCCGACGTGCGCAAAAAGGTAATCCAACTTATAACGCAAGGAATCCGTGGCCTGCACCCACGGCCGAACCGGGCTGAACAAATTTAACAGTGAAAGCAGGTAGAGCTTTTTCATTTGGGTAGAAAGAAAAGGGTGGAAAGAAAAAGGGCTTCACAGCTTGTGGTCGAAGCGGCCTTGGGTAATTTTCAGGGTGTCGGCGCATCCCTTCTGAGCCAGGGTGAAGGTGAACGTGCCCGCGATGATGCCCGCCCGCAAGTCGAAACGGGTGATGGTAAGCACACCAGTTGAGTACGTTACCGTGTTCCACCGACCGAACTCGCGGCACGGCACATCCCGATTGTCATCGGCGTAATACACGCCGTTGGGCCCTGTCAGCGCGAAAGGATAGCTGCCCGCCTTGTCAACGTAAGCCGCGCCAAACGTAAGGGCTTGCCGTATTTGTTTTTGGGGCCCGGTGTAGCGGTCTGCCTTGATTTGTAACGCCCCGCCCAAGTACCCGGGGTCGTAGCTCACGCGCAGGTTGTCGGAGAGGTAGTTGCCGCCCGGCACCCACGCCTGGCCGTCGATGAGGCAGCCCAAGGTGTTGGCTCCCGTCTGGGTGGCAGGCGGTAGCTGCTCGTTGGGCGCGGGGGTGTTCTTCTGGCAGCCCAGCAGCGCCAGAAGCAAGGCGAGCGGCAGGATACGCTTCATAGCAGAAAAGGAAAGAAGGCGGAAAGAAATCAAAGCCGTTTGTCGAAGCGGCCCTGGGTGACGCGCACCGTGTCGCACCCCGGCTTGTAGAGCGTGAAGGCGAACGTGCCCGAAACAATAGCGGCTTGCGGGTCCAGGCGTGTAATGGTCAATGTGCCCCGGCGATACTGTCCCGTGCTACCATCAAAATTTTGACAAGCCGATGGCAGGTGCGTATCTGTGAAAAAAATTGACCTAGGAGTGGCATCAAGAGAATAAGTGCCTACACTATTTATACCGTCACCACCCATTATGAGCGATTGCAATAAATTATCTGTGTAGCGATACGCTCTCACGTCCACATTACCACCGTGGTAAGTTGGATCAACTACCACACTGTAATTGGAGGTACCATTGTAGCCTTGGGGCGTCCACACTTGGCCGTTGAGCAGGCAGCCGAAGGTGTTGGCCCCGGTCTGGGTGGCGGGGGGCAGTTGGTCGGCCGGGGCGGGGCTGGTTTTTTTGCAGCCCAGCAGCAGGGCTAGCGGCATTACTAAAAGGAAGTATTTCATGGCAGAAAGGGGAAAGGGGTGGCAGGGAGAAAGACCAAAGCGCCTGGTGTTTGAGATAAAAACCTCTATATGCCAAACTTATGCCCCTGCTTCTGCCAGCGCAAATCAAAATGTGTGTTTATGGGACATTGAGAATGCTGCTTTAATCCATATTTTACAAGAAAAAACTGCCTTCTCAAAGCCCTGAGTCACATTCATTGCCGCAAAACAGGGACTTTATGACTTTGGAAAACCGGGTGCGCGCCGGTTGCCGCCAGGCGGCCGCGCAAGCGAACGCAGCAGAAAGCAGGACAGGGGGGGGCCCACCGGATGGGCGGGAGCAATACCCGAAATAGCATCTCATTCCCAGCCTTTTGCAAGGACACATAGCCCCTGAATGTGACATATATTATAATATATGTATTTTTTACTTACTTGGCATACATGGTCGCGGAGCCTTGATAATCATCATTTCTTCGTTTAACCCCAACAACACTTCGGCGAGTTGTGACATCAGTCGGCCCAGTCGGTCACCTTGCTTTTTGCCCGCCCAGCAATTGCGGGCCGTGGGGCTGCCAACGTTTGGTGCGGAAGTGCCTGAAACTGCCCCGCCGTTCAGGCGCAAAAAAACCCCGCCGGATGCTATCCAGCGGGGCTTCTTCTTGCAAATCTATTAGCGGATCTACCGCCGCACCGCTTCCGGGGCCCCGTGGCTGAGGCTGCGGAAGGCGCTAGCGGGGTCGTTCTGCACGTTGCGCAGTTCCTCGTCGGAGAGCTGGCGCACCTTGGTTTGGTAGTCCTGGTAGTAGGCCACGAACACGGCCAGCTCCAGGGCCCGGTTTTCGAAGGGAACCATGTTCTCAATGATTTGCGTGAACAGGTAGGGGCTGTGGGTGGTGAGGAAAAACTGGTTGCCTTCGCTGGCCACCACGCGCCGGGCCAGCTCGGCTACGTACGGCGGGTAGGCGTGGGCCTCGGGCTCTTCGAGCAGGATAATGGCCTTGCGGTTCGATTCGAGCAGCGCCAGCAGGAAGCCGTGGCGGCGGATGGCGTCGCCGGTGCCGGCGTAGGGGTACACGTAGCTCAGCCCGTCCAGGTCCTTGGCGATTTCCAGCCGGCCTGCGTCGACGCGCACGCGCAGCGTCAGGCCGTGGGCGGCAAACAAGCCCGCGAACTCGCGGCGCAGTTCGGCGTTGTTTTCGAGCACGCGCACCAAATTGTCGCCGTAGGGCGGGTAGAGGGCCGCGCCGGGCCGGGCCGCGGCCAAAGGGGTTTTGCTGCGGAAGCGGTACGCCTTCACGGCCTGCGGGTACCAAGGCGAGCCCGACGAGAGGTAACGGCCCTCGGCCGGGGCAGCTAGGCCGGAATGGCCGCGCTTGTCTAGCTCGGTGTAGTAGTAGCCGGGCTGCGGCAGCAGGGCCGCGCGCGTCAGAAAAGTGGGCAGGCGGTCGAGTAGGGCCCCGTCGTCGCCGGGCCGCGAAAGCTGGCCACCGGCCAGCGGCGTGCCCATCTGGGTGCGCAGCTCGCGGTAGGCTTCCTGGCTGAAGCTGGCGTAGCGGTAGCCGGGGCCCTGGGCGCTCTTGCCCAGCAGGCACAGGTCGCGGTCGGTTTCGACCTTGATGGTGTTGGCCGTCAAGTTGTCGTGGAACAGCTGCCGGGGCTTGTCGTAGCGCACGAAGCTGCCCAAAAATTGCTTTTTCTGCTCGTATGGCACGCTGCCCAGCAGGCTCATCGCTTCGAGCAGCGTCGACTTGCCCACGTTGGGCTGGCCGATGACCAGGTTGACCCGCCGCGGATGCAAAAGCGCACTGCGGATGGACTTGAAGTTTTGGAT
Source organism: Hymenobacter sp. (assembly GCA_031428075.1). Classification (GTDB taxonomy): domain Bacteria; phylum Bacteroidota; class Bacteroidia; order Cytophagales; family Hymenobacteraceae; genus Hymenobacter. Next base: position 3,349 of record JANPOR010000090.1, read on the forward strand.
ATGTAAAGTGTTGATAACGCTTTCCATGCGGGGGCACGAACGAACTTGGCTGGCGGGAGCCCTAACGCGAAAAACCAATTTTTGGTCCGCGGCCCGGGCCAACAAACTTACAACGTGAACACCCAAATAATTATTTTTTTTAGCCCAACCTTTCTACGCACAGTACCTTAATGGTCAAATACTTGTAACCATTGAGGTTCTTTGGGCTTCGCGCTCTGAAAGCTTAAAGTTTATCCCTAAAAAATACCCAAAAAAAGCCCCGGCCAATTCGACCGGGGCTTTTTTTAGGCGAAACGCGCTTATTCTTGCCCGATGGGATAGAAAGCCTTGCGGCCGTCGGGGTACACGCCCTCCACGAGGGCCCCCGCGTTGTCGCGGGCTTGGTCGAGGTAGCTTTGCACATCGGCGGGCTTGCGCACTAGGTTTTTGTCGATGCGCGTGATGATGAAGCCGTCGGCCATTCCGCTCTCGCGGAAGTTGCTGCCCTTGACGCCCGTGATGGCGGCCCCGCCGGCGATGCCCAGCTTGTTTTGCTGCGGCGCCGGCACGGCCGAGAACGTGGCGCCCTCGTACTTCACGGCGGCCGCAGCGGCGGCTTCGCGCACCACGGCTGTGGTGCCGGTGGCGTTGCGCAGGGTGGCCGTGACGGTGGCCGGTGTGGTACCGCGCAGGTAGGTTACCTTAATCTGGTCGCCGGGGCGGAAGCGGGCCACTTGCTCCTGCAATTGCGATGAGGTGTTCACGGGCAAGCCATTGATTTGGGTGATGACGTCGCCCTCCTTGAGACCAGCCGCCGCCGCCGCGCTGCCCGAAGTGAGCCCGGCCACGTATAGGCCATTGAGGCCGGAGAGCTTTTTCTCCGAAGCCAGGGTGGCGTCCACTTCGCGCATCTGCACGCCGAGCAAGGCGCGCTGCACCACTTTGTATTTCAGCAGGTCGTCGACCACCTTGCTTACCAGCGCGCTGGGAATGGCGAAGGAATAGCCCTCGTAGCTGCCCGTGTGCGAAGCAATGGCCGAGTTAATGCCCACCAAGTCACCGCTCAGGTTTACCAGGGCCCCGCCCGAGTTGCCGGGGTTCACCACGGCGTCGGTCTGGATAAAAGACTCAATGCCCATGTTGTCCTCCCGGCGCAGGATGTTGATGTTCCGGCCCTTGGCCGAAATAATGCCGGCCGTTACGGTCGAGTTTAGGTTGAAAGGGTTGCCCACGGCCAGTACCCACTGGCCCACTTTCACGTCGTCGGAGTTGCCGTACTTCACGAACGGCAAGTTGTCGGCTTTTACTTTCAGCACGGCCAAGTCAGTGTTGGGGTCGGCCCCCACCAGCTCGGCTTCGTACTTGCGCTTGTCGTCCATCACCACCGTAATTTTCGAGGCCTTGTCAATCACGTGGTTGTTGGTCACGATGTAGCCGTTGGCGGCGATAATCACGCCCGAGCCCGAGCCTTGGCCACCACCCTGCGGGGCCTGCTCTTGGCCCTCGCCCCCGTCGCCGAAAAACTGGCGAAGGAGAGGGTCCATCTGCATCCGGCGATGGTCGGCGGGCATGGCGGCGTATTCGGTCATTACGTGCACCACGGCGGGCGTCACGGCGGTGGCGGCGGCCACAAAATTGAGGCCCTCTGGGGCCGCGTAGCCGCTGCTGCGCATGGCCGAAGTGTAGCGCACATTCGGGTCGGAGGCCACAGCGGCCTGCGAGGCACGGGGTGCGGGTTCCAAAAGCTTGTACCCGCCCACGGCTACGCCCCCGCCCAGAATGGCGGAACCGAGCAGGCCGAGCATCATTTGTTTTGCTTGCATGGTTGGTTAAAGAGAAAAGTAGTTAAATAAGGGGCGCGGGCCCAGCCAAAATTCGGTTGCGTACGCGAATTTTTTGTAGGGCCCGGTTCATCACTCCCAACGCAAAAAGGATTCGAATTCGTGCGGCATGATTGCCTGTTGTTCAAATCAAAAAATACCACAAATTGTTCGCTCCGTTCGCCTATTCGTCCTGCCCACCAAGCTACAATACCTGGGCCAATAAAAAAGCACCCCGGGCGGGATGCCATTTTTGCATGCGGCCGAAAAACAAGGGCCCGGCAGTCGGTAAATTCGTCAGGCTCAGGCCGTGTGGGGCCCAGCCTAGTGCTGCGTGGGCAGTTGCTGGCGGTCAGCCGTGTCCAGGCCCGGCCCGAAGGTAAAGCGCAAGTCGAGCCCCAGCGAAGGCTGTAAGAGATTGAGGTTGCCGCCGGCCGTTTGATTACCCTTACTGTCGTACTGGGGCAGCGTAACAAGGTAGTTGGTCCAGTAGGCAAACCAAGGCGTGACGTCGAATCGGGCCGAGGTACGCACCCCCACTTCCACCCGCAAGTTGGAGTACTGGACGAGGCGCTCGGCGGGGTCAGTATCCGTCCGCTGTAAGCGCAGGTGGGTAGCGGCCTCAAAGCTCAGGCGGGGGCGCAGGGCCAAACCGGTAGCGGCGTCGGCCCCACCGAGCGGGATAATTTTTTCGAGGTCGAGCCGCAGCCGGCCCCAGGTCTGGCCCGGCCAATTATCGGTGCCGCCCATAGTTGCTCCATTTACATATTCGGAGCGCTCCACACTCAGGCGCTGCCCAAAGGTGAGTGGCCCCACGGCCGAGCGGTGGCGCAGCAGCACCTCCGGCACTACCCGCGTGGGGCTGAAACTGTACCAATCGGCCAACACCCGGCCGCCCCAGCTCCAATTTGGCGTCCAGAAATGCTCATAAGCCACGGCCGCCAAGCCCTCGCCAAGCGGATCGTCGCCGGTGTAGCGGACCGTGCCAAGGCTCAGCAGCAGGTAGTCGCCGCTTTTCAACGCCAATTCGCCTTGTGCAGTGGCCGCCAGGGCCAGGGGTTCCGTCACGCGGCTCGTTTGGGCCTGGGAAGAAAACGACGCCGCCAGGGGCATCGCAAGCAGTAGCAGACGGCGCATAAATCGGGTGCAGAATCTTGTAAACAGAGTTATTGCGGCGCGTGGGCTTGCAACTCGCGCACGGCCAGCCAAGCCATCAGGCCGGGGCCCACGGCCAGAGCTTTTTCGTCGATGTCGAAAGTGGGCGTGTGCACCGAAGCAGCAAAGCGCCCGTCTTCGGCCCGGGTGCCGAGGCGGTAGAAGCAGGCTGGGACCGCCTGCGAGAAGTAAGCGAAGTCTTCGGCGGCCATCCACTGGTCCAGCTCCACCACGTTTTCGGGGCCCAGGTATTCTTCGGCAGCGGCGCGGGTGCGGGCCGTCAGGGCGGGCTCGTTTTCGAGGTAGGGGTAGCCGCGGCGGATTTCCAGCTCGCACACCGCGCCCATGCTGGCGGCCAAGCCCTCGCAAAGCTGGCGCAGGTGGCCGTGGGCCTCGTCGCGCCACGCCTCGTTGAGGGTGCGGAAAGTGCCTTCGATGTACACTTCGTTGGGAATGACGTTGGTGGCCCCGTTGGCAATCACCTTCCCAAACGAGAGCACCGACGGAATTTTGGGGTTGGCGCGGCGGCTCACGACTTGCTGCGCCGCCACGATGATATGCGCGGCCACTAACACCGGGTCCAGGTTCTGCTCGGGCATGGCCCCGTGGCCGCCCCGGCCTTTAATGGTCAGGTACAATTCGTCGGTGCTGGCCATGTAGCGGCCCGGGCGCAGGCCAATTTTGCCGGCCGGCAACTGCGGAAACACGTGCTGCCCCAGCACGCTCGCGGGCGCCGGGTTTTCGAGCACGCCTTCCTGTATCATCAACGAGGCGCCACCCGGCAGGCGCTCTTCGCCGGGCTGAAACAGCAACTTCACCGAGCCCTGGAACTCGTCTTTCAGGGCCACCAATATGCGGGCCGCGCCCAGCAGCGAGGCGGTGTGCACGTCGTGGCCGCAGGCGTGCATCACGCCGGGGGTTTGCGATTTATACGCCACGTCGTTCAGCTCCTGGATGGGCAGCGCGTCCATGTCGGCGCGCAGAGCCACGGCAGGCCCCCCGGGCCGGCCCTCAATGAGAGCCACTAGACCGGTACCGGCCACGGGCCGTGGGTCGAGGCCCAGCTTTCGCAGCTCCTGGGCCACAAAGGCCACGGTTTCGGTTTCCTGGAACGACAGCTCGGGGTAGGCGTGCAGGTGGTGGCGCACGGCCACTACGTCGGCGGCGTACTCGGCGGCGAGGCGCTGAATGGTTTGAATCACGGGTTTTTATTGATTATCACCTGCGTGGCCTCCACCTCGGCGCGCTGGGTGAGGCCGCGCAGCCGGGTGCGGGCGCGGGCCGCGCCGAGCCGGGTTAGGTAGTCGCCCACGTAAAGCCGGTACACGGGGGCCCTGAAGGAAAGGTAGTCAGTTTCGTCCGGGTAGCGCCCGATGACGGCCCGCCGGATGGCCATCGCTTGGCCGCGCTCCAGGCCCAGGTACACCAGCAGGCGAAAGCCCTGGGCATACTTCACGTTCTGGTTGGTGTAGGCCTGGTCGCGCAGGCGCTGCTCTATTTGTGCGTTCACTTGGTTGGTGGGGAGCGGAACGGTGGGCTTGGGGGCCGTCGCCGGGGCCTTAGCAGAGGGCACCGGGGGCACGGGTGGTAATGGCAGGCGGTAAATGCGCAAATCATCGGCCGGCGGCGCGGCCAAGACGGTTTTGCCGCCGGGCAGGGTGTCGGCCGCGGCTGTGCCTTTGAGGCCTCGGGGCGCGGTGCCGGCGCAAGCGGCCAGCAACAACAAGAGTGGCACAGCTGGCACGTTAAGCAGTAGGGTTTTCATCATCCGCAATCAAAGCTAAGCTGTTGGATGAGCCAATTCGGTCGGCCCCGGCCTCGACCAGCGCCAGCGCGGCGGCCCGCGAGCAGATACCCCCGGCGGCTTTAATTTTTACGTGGGCTGGCAGCACCCGGCGCATCAGCCGCACGTCCTCAAACGAGGCGCCCCGGCTGGCGAAGCCAGTGGAAGTTTTTACGTAGTCGGCCCCCGCGGCGGCACACAGTCCGCACGCCTGCTCAATCTCGGCCGCGTCGAGCAGGGCGGTTTCGATGATGACTTTCAGCAGCGCGTCGTGCACATGGGCCAGGTCGGCCAAGTCTTGAATTTCGGCCTGCACCCGGGCGGCCTGGCCCGATTTCAGCGCCGAAATATTCATCACTAAATCCAACTCGAGGGCCCCGTCAGCTAGGGCCACTTCTGCTTCGCGGAACTTCACCAAACTAGTAGAATAACCCAGCGGAAACCCGATGACGGTGCACACCGCCGCGCGGCTATCCTCCAGCAGTGCGGCGGCTAGGGCCACATAACACGGCGGCACGCAGGCGCTGGCAAAGCCGTGGGCGGCGGCCTCCTGGCACAACTGCCGGATTTGGGCCTCCGTGCAGTCGGGCCGCAGCAAGGTGTGGTCGATGTGGGCGGCGAGGTTCATGCGCGCAAAGGTAACGGGTAGCTGGGGCCCTATTCGTAACCAATTGCGTATCCGGGACCCCATCCGCTTTCCCCGTATTTTCGGGCAAATCCTCCGATTGTGGAAAACGCCGTCAAGTCCCTGCGCATCTTGCAATACGTGGGTTTTTGAAACGGCCCAAGCGACATACAGTAGTTTCCAAGTTGATGTACGTTTTTTGTCGTGTTAGGCTCCCCCTCTCCCCTTCGAAGAGGGAGCTGGGGAGTGAGGCGAACGTTGAACAATAAAATGTACACGAACCCGAAAACCGCTCTATATAAATTTGGGCGGCTATGGTCTGCCAACTATACTACTTGGTTTTATCGACTCTGTGAAGGATAAAAGCATGGAAGATAACCCACAGTTATGCGGCCTGCTGCAAGTCATTAAGCATGTCCGACCACCGACCTACCGGGGATTGGCCGAATTCGTAGCCGAAGAAATGAATAAGCAGCCGGCTTTAGCAGCAATAATAAATGCAAGAAAGGCGGCCTCCCCATTAGGAAGGCCGCCTTTTTTCATTCAGCCCCACGCAAGGACTCCTATTCCACTAGTACGCAACGCTGGGAGAGCACGTCTTGCTCCACGGTCTTGTACTTCACGTCGCGCAGCACGCGGCCGTCCATGTACTGCACGCTCACCTTGTCGTTGCGGTTGGCGATTTTCTGGCTGCGGGCCGGGGCCTGTTTAGGAGCGGCTATCACGGGTGGGGCGTCGGGGCCCATGTCTTCGGGGCCCGCGCCGAGCGAGACGGACGACAGCTCCTTTTGCTCCACCAGTTGGGGCTGGGGCACTTCCTCGTCGTAGTAAAATTCGGCGTCATGGTTGGTACCTACGGCTTCCTCCTGCACCGGCACGTCGGCATGGAACAGGAAAGCCGAAGTCTCCTCGTTCACCTTGCCAATCATGCGCTTGAACAACTCGAACGACTCGAATTTGTAGACCAAAAGCGGGTCTTTCTGCTCGTACACGGCGTTTTGCACCACTTGCTTCAGGTCATCCATCTGGCGCAGGTGCTGCGTCCAGGCCGTGTCGATGGTGCTTAACACCGCCACTTTTTCCATGCCGCGCAGGATTTCGTGGCCCTGCGTAGCTTGGGCCTTGCGCAGGTTGGCCAGGGCCGTGATATGCTTGCGCCCGTCGGTGAAGGGTACGGCGATGTTCTCGTAGGCGTTGGGCTGGGCCAGCAAGTCGTTCACCAGCGGCAGGGCGTTGGCAGCGATGTGTTCGTTCTTGCTCTCGAAGTAATTCAGGGCTTCCTCGTAGAGTTTTTGGGTAAGCTGCGGCGCTTGCAGGGCCCCCATTTGCTGGGCCATGATTTCGGTGTCGTAGCCGAAAGTCTTGATGACGGACAGCTTAAAGTCCTCGAAGTCGCCGGTTTGCTTGTGGCCCCCAGCAATGTCCTCGCTCACGTCGTAAATCATGTTGAGGATGTCCACCTCCATCCGGTCGCCGTGCAGGGCGTTGCGTCGGCGCTTGTACACCACCTCGCGCTGGGCATTCATCACGTCGTCGTACTCTAGCAGGCGCTTGCGGGTGCCGAAGTTATTTTCCTCCACCTTCTTCTGGGCCCGCTCGATGCTGTTGGTAATCATCGAGTGCTGAATGACTTCGCCCTCCTCCATGCCCATGCGGTCCATGAGCTTGGCGATGCGGTCGGAGCCAAACAGACGCATGAGGTTGTCCTCCAGACTGACGAAAAACTGCGATGTGCCCGGATCGCCCTGGCGGCCGGCACGGCCCCGGAGCTGGCGGTCTACGCGCCGCGACTCGTGGCGCTCGGTGCCGATGATGGCGAGCCCCCCCGACGCTTTCGAAGTTTCCCTCAGCTTGATGTCGGTGCCGCGGCCGGCCATGTTGGTGGCGATGGTGACGGTGCCCGGGAAACCGGCGCCAGCGATGATTTCGGCCTCGCGTTGGTTTTGCTTGGCGTTCAGAACCTGATGCTGAATGCCGCGCAATTTCAACATCCGGCTTACCAACTCACTAATTTCTACTGAAGTCGTACCCACCAGTACGGGGCGGCCGGCTTCCACCAGCTTCTGGATTTCCAAGGCTACGGCATTGTATTTCTCACGCACCGTTTTGTACACCTGGTCATGGGCATCGGAGCGCGAAATGGAGCGGTTGGTGGGAATCA
>JANPOR010000091.1:0-4294 GCA_031428075.1 Hymenobacter sp.
CGCTCCCCGCGATGCGACCATAAGCAAACTATAAGTTTAGCAATCTTTTATTATATAAAAGTTATTAAATATATATTGTATTAGGTTAACTATTTTTCTATATTTACTAGGACTTCAGCGTGCTTCGGGCATTCACATTCGTTTTTTCAACCTCGCATTCATTTTTTAGCCATGGTGAACTACGTACCCACTCTCCCGCGGCAGCATTCTTACCCAAGGCTTTTAGTGAAATTCATATTGCTGTGTGCGCCCCTTTTCACGCTCAGCGCGATGGCACAAGGTGTTTCCGTCTTGATGCAGCACGGCGACTTGCAGCGAACCGGCTGGAACCAGCAGGAAACGGCCCTGACCGTGGCCAACGTCAACATGAACACCTTCGGCAGAGCCTACAGCGTGCCCGTGGACGACCAGCAGTACGCGCAGCCCCTGGTGGTGAGCGGGCTCGCCATCGGCGGCGGCACGCACAACGTGGTGTACGCGGCCACCGTCAACAACACGGTGTACGCCATTGACGCCGACCAACCGGTCATCTACTGGTCGAAAAACTACTCGGTGGCCGGCCAGCGCGCCCCCAAAAACAGTGACATGACCGGGGCCTGCGGGGGGAACGGCCATTACCTGGACTTTAGCGGCAACATGGGCATCGTGGGCACGCCGGTCGTCGACCCGGCGACCCAAACCCTGTACTTCGTGGCCCGCTCCACGGACGGCACCAGCTTTTCGCAGCACTTGCACGCGGTCGACCTCGCGACCGGGGCGGAACGCGCCGGCAGCCCGCAGCTCATCACCGCTACCTACCCCGGCTCCGGCGCCGGCGCCGCGGGCGGCGTCTTGGCCTTCGACGCGCAACGGCAGAACCAACGCTGCGGCCTGCTGCTACTCAACGGCATTGTGTACATCGCCTACGCCTCGCACTGCGACTGGGGCCCCTACCACGGCTGGGTGCTGGGCTACGACGCCAGCACGTTGGCCCAAAAAGTGGTGTACAACGACACGCCCGACGGCTACAACGGCGGCATCTGGATGAGCGGGGCGGCCCCGTCCGCCGACGAGTTCGGCAACCTGTACCTGTCCACAGGCAACGGCAGCGCCGGGGCCAACGGCGATTTCAACAACGTCCGCAACCGCTCGGAAAGCGTCCTGAAGCTCACCCCTTCGACCACCAGCACGGCCCTAGCCGTGAGCAGCTTTTTCACCCCCAGTAACTACCAAGCGCTGGAGGATGCGGATCTGGACTTGGGCAGCAGCGAGGTCATGCTGGTGCCCAACACCAACCTGGCCCTGACGGGCTGCAAGGACGGCAACATCTACGTGCTGAACCGCGACAACATGGGCGGCTTCAACGCCACCACCAACCAAGCGGTGCAGACCATCGCCCTGGGGTCGAACAAGACCCTGCGCTCCTCATACGCCTATTACCGGGACGCCAACAACAAGGAGTTTTTCTACACCTGGTCGGCTAACGCGCTGCTGAAAGCGTTTCCGTTCAACCGCGCCGCGGGCCTGTTCGACGTGGGGTCCGTGGTGAACGCCACCGCCCAAGGCCCCACCGGGTCCGCCGGGGCGATGATGGCCGTCTCCTCCAACGGCGCGACGCCGGGCACCGGGGTGTTGTGGGCCTCCCACTCGTTCGGCGACTCCCCCAATCAGTCGACGCGGCCGGGCATCCTGCGGGCGTTCGACGCGGCCAACGTCACCAAGGAGCTCTGGAACACCTCGCAGGTCCCGGCCGACAACATCGTCGGCTTCCCCAAGTACGTGTGCCCGACCGTGGCTAACGGCAAGGTGTACATGGCCACCTTTTCCAACCAACTCATCGTCTACGGCGCGCACAGCCCGCCCCCCCAGACCTGCAACGCCACCACCAACGTGGCCCTGAACAAGCCCGCCGTGGCCTCTTCCTCGGGCTCGCCGGGCACCCCGCCGTCGGCCGCCTTCGACAACAACTTCACCACGCGCTGGGCCAGCGTACAAGGCGTCGACCCGCAGTGGCTGTACGTCGACTTACAAGGGCAGTACAACTTCTGCCGGGTGGACCTGACCTGGGAAAACGCGTACGGCAAAGATTACCAGATCCAAGTCTCCGACGACGCCCAGACCTGGAAAACGATTAGCACGGTCACCAGCAACCTCACGCTAACCAACAGCCTCCAACTCCAGGGCACGGGCCGCTACGTGCGCCTGTTTGCCACGGCGCACGGCCCCACCGTCGCCGGGTACTCGCTGTACGAATTTCAAGTATTTGGGGGCCCCGTCAACGCCCCCCCCGCCTGCGCGCCGCCGGCCAACCCGACCGCGACCGGCGTGTCGCGCACCGGGGCCACGCTGGCCTGGGCCGCCGTGCCCAGCGCCAGCAGCTACAACGTCGCCTACAAGGCCGTGAGCGCGGCAGCGTACACCACCCTGGCCGCCGCCACGAACAGCCTAGCCCTCACCGCCCTCAGCTGCGGCACCGACTATTTTTACAAGGTGCAGGCGGTGTGCAGCGCCACGGCGACCGGTGCGTTTTCGGGGGATCAGGCCTTCAGCACTTCTCTATGCGACGCCAGCTGTGGCATCTTGCCCACGCGTTGGTTCACGCAGGATGTGGGACCGGTAGGCATCCCCGGCCAGGCCTGCTACAACAACGGCAAGTACCGCATCAGGGCCTCGGGCGCGGACATCTGGAACACCGTCGACGGGTTCCGTTACACCTACAAAACTTTTAACGGCGATGGCCAAATAGTAGCCCGCGTCGACAGCCTCGACAACGTTAATGCCTGGAATAAGGCAGGCGTGATGTTCCGCGAAACCGTCGACGGCAATTCCCGACACGCGTTTATGGCCCTCACTAGTGGCAACGGCGCGGCGTTTCAGTACCGCTTGGCCACGGGGGGCACCAGCTTTAACAAGAACTTGACGGGCATCCGGGCCCCGTATTACGTCAAGCTCATCAAGCGCGGCACGCGCTACGCCGGCTATATCTCGCCCGACAGCCTGGTTTGGAAGCAAATCGGCACAACCGTAGACCTGGGCTTTGGCGGCGGGCCCACCACGGCTGGCATCGTGCTCACCAGCCACGCCAACGACCGTCTTTCCAAGGCCGTCCTCAGCCACGTGCCCATTATCCTGAGCGCCGACACCACGGTGGGCAACCCAACGAGCATCTGCCCCACGGGCAACTTGGCCCTGAACCGGCCCGGGGCTTGCTCTTCGATCCTCAACCAAACCAACAATTACGAAGAATACCGGGCTTTCGACGGTAACGCCACTACCGGTTGGGCCAGCGCCGTCAGCACCGCTCCGCAGTGGCTACACGTGGACCTGGGCAAGCGCTACACTATTTGCCAAGTACGCGTGAAGTGGGCTGCCGCGCTAGCACAGGCTTTTGAAATTCAAACGTCTAACGACGCGCAGAACTGGACGGCCCTGGCAACAATTGTGGGCAACCAGTCAAGCTTTAACACCATCGCAGTGAATGGAACAGGCCGGTTCATCCGGGTGTACGCCACAGTACCAGCCACTTCCGCCGGCTATTCCATCAACGAGCTGGAGGTTTCGGGCACCCCCGTGCCCAACCAACTGCCCAACATTGCGCTTGGCAAGCCGGCCGTTGCTTCCACCACCGAAAGTCTGACGATCACCCCAACCTCGGGTGCCTTCGATAATAGCGGCACCACCCGCTGGGCCAGTGCCCAAGGCATAGACCCCTCGTGGTTGCAGGTAGACCTCGGCGGGTCCTATCAGATCAGCCAAGTGGTTTTGGACTGGGAAACGGCGCTGGGCCGAGACTTTCAAATTCAGCTATCAAGCGACGCCACAACGTGGGTTACCGCCACATCGGTAACCAGCAACACGCTGTATAGCAACGTAATGTCCATAACAGGTACGGGCCGCTACGTGCGAATGCTCGGCCTGAAGCGGGGCATACTGGCCGGCTACTCGCTCTTCGAGATGGAAGTGTACGGCACGCCGGTTGCTGCCATTTCCAGCAGCATTGCGCCAAAAACCGCACTAAAAACCGCGTTGTTGGCCGGGAGCGAGGAAATCACTCTCCACCCCAATCCCGCCACGAACTCGGTGACGGTGACTTTGCCGCTCGCCCAAGCCGAGGAAATAACCGTGCGCGACATCAGTGGCCGGTTGGTCCGGCAACTCGACGGAATAGCCGGTCAGCAGCAGGTAATTATTCCGCTGAACAACTTGCCCCCGGGTATGTATACGGTGTTCATCCGCAATCGCAGCCAATTGTATGTTAAGCGGTTGGTTAAGTTTCAGGAATAGACCTGCTGCATAGACATACTTATTTTCCCGC
>JANPOR010000092.1:0-8134 GCA_031428075.1 Hymenobacter sp.
CCGTGCCACTGGCCATAATCGACACCACCGGGCGCGTGGTGCGCCGCGGAGAAGCCGCCAGGGCCCCGGCCGCCACCCGCCTGCTCGACCTGTCGGGACTGCCGGGGGCGCATGTACTTTGCAGCTGTTCACAAGCAAAGACCTGATTACAAAGAAGCTACTGGTGGAATAAATTCATCCTTCTTCGCAGGGCTTTGCAGAAGTAAGCGTACTGTGAAAATTTGGTAATGTCATTACCGATTAAACTATGAAACGTCGCGCATTCCTTGCTTTACCGCTGGCGTTGCCTGTACTGCCGGCACTGGCCATATCAGAGCCCACCGATGGGCCGGCCACCGGCATAAAAGTAGCGGCCGGCCAGGACCGTTTCGGGCAGGGATTCACGTACCTGGGGGCCCACTTCGACTTAAAAGTATCGGGGCAGGACAACGGCGGGGCCATGAGCATTTACGACACCACCCGTTTCGAGAAAATCGGCCCGCTCCTGCACACGCACACCAATCTGGACGAATGGTTTTTCGTGACGGCGGGCGAGTTCAAGTTTCAGGTCGGCACCGAGCTGCTTCGCCTGAAGGCCGGAGATTCGCTGTTCGGCCCGCGCAACGTGCCCCACGCCTTCGTCAAAACCAGCGAAGAACCGGGCCGGCTCGTCATCCTTCATCAGCCCGCGGGCACCATGGAGGCGTTCTTTCTCGAAGCCCGCCAGCTGAAAAACCCCACCCAGGCCGAGCGGGAAGCCCTGCTGCGCAAGCACAGCATGATCCCGGCCGGCCCGCGCTTATCGCCCGACTGAAGCAGGGCCAGCGGGGCCCTTACCGGCGTGTACTTGATACGCAATACCTTAACTCACGCTAGCCTTGGTCTCGGCTCGGGCTTGAGTCAGTGCAATGCGCACTTCACCAAAATTCACGCTTAGGGTCACGCTCGGCATTGCCAGGCCTGTTTCCAGGGTTACCTGGGTGGCCTGGGTAGCTTTGCCGTCCACCGTAATGGTGGCGGGGGCGGCGGGTAGGCCGTGCAGCACCACGCGGTAGGTAGCATAAGCGGGCTGGTAAGGGCCCTCAATGTGCTGAACGATGGTCAACTCCTCGGGCGTGCCGGTACAGGTGAAGCGGCGCACAGTTTGCTGGCCCTGCTCCTGGTAGGCATAGCCCTCGCCGCCGTCGTCGTAGAGGACGCTTTCGGCGGTGCCGTTTTTGTAGTACACGTGCAACGTGAGCTCGGTGACGGTTTTTTCGCCCACGTACTGCAGCACGGGCTGCATGGGCACCACGGCCCCGGCCTTCACAAAGAGCGGAATGCGGGTGAGGTCAGCGCTGGCCCACACCTCGGAGCCGCCGGCTTGGGACTCGTCGGTCCAGTAGTAGTACCAGTCGCCGCGGGGCAAGTACATCCAGCGGCCCTCGGCCCCGGCCGTGGTGATGGGGCAGACGAGCAGGTTGTCGCCGAGGCTGAACTCGGCCATGCGTAGGTAAGTTTCGGGGTCGTTCTGGTCGAGAAAGGTGAGCGGGCGCAGCATGGGTGTGCCCTGGGTGGCGTACTGCCAGAACGTGCTGTACATGTAAGGCAGCAGCCGGTAGCGCAGTTCGATGAAGTGCCGCGCCAGGCTGGTATAGGGCTCGCCGAAGCTCCAGGGCTCCTGGTCGCCGTGGTCGCCCGAGCTATGGGTGCGGAAGAACGGATGGAATGCCCCCAGCGCGATCCAGCGGGCGTACAGCTCGCCGTCGGGCGTGTCGACAAACCCACCGATGTCACTTCCAATAAAACTAAATCCGCTGATGCTCAGGCGCTGGCACTGAATATTGGCCAGCCACAGGTGCTCCCAGGAAGCGATGTTGTCGCCGGTCCAGCCCGAAGAGTAGCGCTGGCCCCCCGCGTAGGTGCTGCGCGTGATGGTGAAGGGCCGCTTGGGGTAGGAAAACCGCTTAACGCCGGCCGCTGTGGCGCGGGCCATCTGCATGCCGTAGATGTTGTGAGCCTTGAGGTGCGAGGCCGACTGGCCATCATAGTCGAAGCGCACGTCAGCCGGGAAGGTGCCTTTCTCGAACACCGCTGGCTCGTTCATGTCGTTCCAGACGCCGGCCACGCCTACCTCGCCAATCAGGCCCTGGAAGAGGCCGGCCCACCACTCGCGCACCTGGGGCTTGGTGTAGTCGGGAAAATTGCACAGGCCGGGCCACACGGTGCCCTTCATCAGGGGGCCATCGGCGCGACGGCAAAAGTAGTCATTTTCAATACCCTCGTTGTAAACTGAATACGCAGGGTCAATCTTGATGCCGGGGTCGATGATAACCACGGTTTTGAAGCCGTCGGCGGCCAGCTCCTGCACCATGCGCTTGGGCTCGGGGAAGTGCGCGTGGTTCCAGGTAAAGCAACGGTAGCCCTCCATGTAGTCGATGTCGAGGTAGATGGCGTCGCACGGAATGCTGCGCTCGCGCAGGCCCTGGGCGATTTCCTTGACGTTGGCCTCGGGGTAGTAGCTCCACTTGCACTGGTGGTAACCCAGCGTCCAGAGCGGCGGTAGTTCGGGCGGGCACGTGAGCAGGGTGTATTCCTGCGTTACTTCTAGCAGCGTGGGGCCGTAAATAAAGTAGTAGTTCAGCTCGCCGCCGTTGGCCCAGAAGCTGGTGACGTCGGCGCGCTCGGCAGCGAAATCAAAGTAACTGCGGAACGTGTTATCGAAGAAAATGCCGTGGGCAATTTTCTGGTGCAGCACGTGATAGAAAGGGATGTTTTTGTAGAGCGGATCGGAGCCTTTGGTGTAGCCGTAGGTGTCGGAACCCCAATTGGTGAAGCGGTGGCCGCGCAGGTTCATGTTGGCGGGTTTATCGCCGAGGCCGTAGTAGTGCACGCCCGGGGGCACCTGCTTGCTCATCTTCACAATATCGTTGCCCGTTTCGTCGTCGTACTGCCAATGAAATCCTTTACCGTCGTCGCTCAGCACCGTGCCCGAACGGTCGAGCACGCGGGTTTTGAGGGCTTCTTTCTGCACCGTGCAGATGAGCCGGGCGGTGGTGAGGCGGTAGTGGTCCGGCTTTTCAACGAACTCCAAAAACGCCGGGGCCGGGCGGGGCGGGGCGTCGGCCAGCACGGCGTAAGAAAAATCGAGTTCCAGGGGCCCGTCGGTGAGGTAGCGGAAACGCAGGATTTTGTCGCTGATGACGTGCAGCACCAGCCGCACGCCGTTATCGCAGGTGAAGAGGTAGCGGCCGGCGGCCAGCTCGTCGGCGCGGAGCACCGTGCCGGCAGTTTGGTCCTGGTAGCTTTTGGCCGCCAGGTCATTAACCATGTAATTATTTTCCTGAACAGGGGTATTCATATCCATAGATAAAAAGCAAAATCTGGCGGGGTAGGACAAAAAATTACCGGACAAGCCGGTAGTGGCGCCGATCAACGTACGCAAGTTAAACCCGTGTGTGAGCCGAACCGCAAAAAGACATCAAAAATCAAGCCTCAGTTAATCTGAAGCTAATCCACCCGCCCGAGCGAGGGCGCTTGCCTGCCGCCCGAGCGGTCGCCATCTTTGCCGGCCGTCCTCACCTTTCCCGCCGTTCCCACCATGACCACGCCTCCTCCCGTTTTACTCGTGCTGGCCTGGGACGATAACGACCCGTCCGTGCACCGCGTGGCCCCCGCCGGGGCCCTGCCCACGCTGCCGCTGGTGCGGGCCCTGGCGGCGAGGCAGCCCGTACTGGCGCTGCTGCCCCAGCTCCCATCGACCTCATCCGAGGACGCGACTGACGGCGAGGGTGCGCCTTCCGTACTCGTGGGCATGGGCCCCGGCTCGCGGCTGGTGGGGCTGGGCAATTTCACTCCTGCCGGGCTAGCCCTTGGGCTGGGCCATTCAGGCGCAGACTCACAAAAAAATAACGCGTCGGCTCCATCCGCCATCGGCGCGGCGGGGCCCACTGTGCAGCTGCGCCCGTCCTTGGTACAGCGTGGCAGCCCCGACTGGCAAGAACCGGCCGCGCCCTACATTGGCCACGCCGAAACCCCAGCTGAACCTTTGCCCCGGCCCCCGGGCAGGGCCCCGCAAGTGGCAGCACCCGAGATCCCAAAAGATCCAGAAGCAACTGATTTGCTAGCTTTGCCAGCAGCCGCAGCCGCGTCGCCGACCAGCTCCGGGGCCCCCAGCCTGGGTCCATTCCCATTGTCTGATCGGGCCGGGGATGAAGTCGGCATAGCCGAAGCCGCCGACCTGGATGCCGGCCAGGATCTGGATTTGTTGCCGCCCGCACCGGCGGGCCCCGCCCGCGCCTCGCTCACGCAAGGCTTGGCCGCGCTGCACCGCACACCAGCAGCGGCCAACACGGCGGCTCCTCTTGCTTTTGGCCAGTCCGACGGCCTCCACTACCGCGTTATCCAATACGCCCGCTTCGCCACCTACTTATCGGATACTGATGCCGAGGATTTCGGCGCGATTTACGCTCCCGACTGGCCCACGTGGCTGGCAGCGCTGGAAATTCGTTATCGCCGCCGCCGGCCATTGGTGCTACACTTGGGCCTGCTCGTGGCCGAATCGGCGGCCCCCGCCGAGCGCGGCTGGCTGTTGGAACTCGAGCGCTATGCCCTGCGCCGTGCCCACACCGTGCTGGTGGTGAGCGAAGACCTCCGGGCCCAGGTACTGAAACACTACCACCTGGACCCTAGCCGGGTGCGGGTAGTGGCGGCCGACGACGCCGACCGCGTGCGGACCGTGCTGGCCGAAATTGGCAGGTCCGCGTAACGCCGCCCAATTTATTCACGGGCGCGGCTTTGCGGCCGCATCGCTCGCTTTTTGACGTTATTTATCTATGGAACCCTTTCAGGCTGAACAAGAGTTTGAGGCCGTACTCGAAGCCGATAGTGCCGACGGTGGCATTTTTATAGTGGTGCCGTTTTCGGTGCCCGATGTGTACGGCACCCGGGGCAAATGGCCGGTACAGGCCACCCTCGACGGGTTTCCGCACCGTACCATGCTGGTGCCCCTTGGCGACGGCTACCACGGCCTGCCAATACCCAAAGAAGTGCGCCGCGCCCTCGGAAAAACTGTGGGCGACACGTTACGCGTGGCCCTGCGCCACGCCCCCGAGGTCCACGTTGTGAGCCTACCGCCCGACTTGGCCGCGGCCCTCGACGCCACGCCCGCCGCCCGCACCTTCTTCGAAACCCTGCCCCGCCCCGACCAGCGCAACTACGTGCGCTGGCTCGACGGAGCCAAGACGCCTGAGGGCCGCACCCAGCGCCTGGCCACCACCCTCCAACGCCTGCGCAACGGCCTCAAACGCGCCTGAGGACCCAACCTTGAGACTTCACGTCTACTGAGCGAAGCCGAAGCACCTCTACCGAGGGAGCGAATTATTCACTTGCGCGGTAAAGGTGCTTCGGCTCCGCTCAGCAGGACGCACTTTTTTGTCTTTGAAGTAAACTTGGTGAGTACCCCACGCCTAGGTTTACCTTCCCCTTCTAATTCTGATGAGAAAAACCCGTCTGCTTCTACTTCTCTTGGTAGGCACGTTACTTCCGCTGTTTGCAGGTGCGCAGGCCGTCACCATTGACCGCGTGAACCCCACTAACTGGTGGGTGGGCATGAAAAACCCCGCCGTGCAGCTGATCATTCATGGGCCCGGCGCGGGTTCGCTGGCCTATACTATCAGTTACCCCGGCGTGAAGCTGCTGAAGGCCGGCACGGTGGAGAATCCCAACTACGCCTTCCTGGACCTGACCATTGCGCCCACAACTAAGCCCGGCACGGTGCAGATTGTGGGCAAAAGGCCCGGCCAGACCGTGACCCAGGCCTGGGAAATTAGGGCCCGCGACGGGGCCCCCAAGGGCCAAGGTGTAACCGCCGCTGACTTCATTTACCTGGCCGTGCCCGACCGGTTTGCCAACGGCGACCCCAGCAACGACAAGTTCGCCGACATGCGCGACCCCAACCTGGACCGCGCCAATCCCTTTTTCCGCCACGGCGGCGACTTGCAGGGGGCGGCCCAGCGCATCCCCTACCTTAAAGACCTAGGCGTGACGGCCGTGTGGTTCACGCCCGTGCTCGAAAACGACCAGCCCCTCACCAACGAGGGCGGCACGATGCGCGCCTCTTACCACGGCTACGGCTTCACCGACCAGTACCGCGTAGACCGGCGCTTGGGTGGCAACGCGGCCTACAAGAGCTACGTGCAGCAGGCCCACGCCGCCGGCCTCAAGGTGGTGCAGGACGCCGTGTACAACCACGTGGGCAACACGCACTGGTTTTTGCAGGACCTGCCCATGAAAAGCTGGCTGCACCAGTGGCCCACCTACACCAACACCTCCTACCGCTACCAGCCCATAACCGACCCGCACGCCGCCCAGATTGACCGCAAAATTACGCTTGATGGCTGGTTTGTGCCCTTCCTGCCCGACCTCAACCAGGGCAACCCCTACGTGGCCAACTACCTGATTGAAAACGCCATTTGGTCGGTCGAGAACTTTGGCATCGACGCCTGGCGCATCGACACCTACATGTACAACGACCAGCCCTTCATGAACCGCTGCAACGCGGCGCTGCTGGCCGAGTACCCGCGCATCCACATTTTCGGCGAGTCGTCGGTGAACAACGTCGTTGACCAGTCCTACTACACCCGCAACACCATCGGCTTCCCATTCAAGTCGAACCAGCCTGGCGGGCTTGATTTCGTGCTGGAAAGTGCCATGCTCGACGGCCTGCGGCAGCCCATCAGCTACGACGGCGGCGTGCAGCGCTTCTACCAAATCCTGGCCCAGGACGCGGTGTACCAAGACCCCACCAAGCTGGTGACCTTCCTCGACAACCACGACCACGACCGGTACTTGTCCGTCATCGGCGACGACCTCGACAAGTACAAAATGGGCCTGACCTGGCTGCTCACCACCCGCGGCATCCCGAGCATGTACTACGGCACGGAAATCCTAATGAAGAACTTCAAGGACCCCACCGACGCCGAGGTGCGCCGCGACTTTCCCGGCGGCTGGCCCGGCGACAAGGAGGACAAGTTCACCTCCGCAGGACGCTCCGCCCGCGAAAATGAGGCCTTTGACTTCGTGAAAAAACTGGCTACCTACCGCCGCGACCATAAGGTATTGCACGACGGCAAGCTAATGCAGTACCTGCCCGAAAACGGCCTCTACGTGTATTTCCGCTACGACGCCACCGGCACCGTCATGGTGGCCTCGAATACCTCCGACAAGCCCGCCACGCTGCCCACTGCCCGCTTTGCGGAGCGCATGGCCGGCTTCAGCAGAGCCCGCAACGTGCTAACGGGTGAAAATGTGGCCAGCCTTTCCAGCCTCGCGCTGCCGGCCAAGACCGCCGTGGTGCTGGAGCTGCTGAAGTAGCTACTTAGCCTCCGTACCGCCAATTAATCTGGGGCAAAATGAGTCGCCCAATCATTAGCTGAAACCTGACTTGGTTGAGTTCACGAAACTCATTACCAAAGTAAGTTTTATAAACGTTGAAAGGTGAACCAGTTTCTTAAATGCAATCTGAACCTTAGAACTCATTCGTAGGGCTTACAAACATCAGCAGCACCTGTTTAAGAGAACGAGGATTTCGTCACTATTCAGGTCTTGCGAAAAATGAACCTCTCTCCGCCTTCCTCTTCCACCCAGCCAAAAAAGTACCAGCCATCTGCATCCTTATCCACCAAGAGCTGCGTAGCAAATCCGGCTCTCATGCCGGGTACGGGCTTCATGCCAGGCAAGTCGTTGTGAAAGGTGAGAAGTAGGGTGCCCTTTTCATCGCCTGTTCCTAAACTCCACTTCCCGTAGCCATTAAAGCCCTCAATCTCTTTCGAATTCCAAAACACATTCCCACCCGGTAAGTGGTAGGCTACAAAAGAGCCATCTTCCCTAATTTCCATTTTTGCCCCACTCCGATGGGTCCAAATACCCACAACGTTCTGAGGCACAGCTTGAGGCGAACACCCCAGTAACAACCGGACCAATAACAGCGCGAGGCATGGTTTATAGCTGTTTTTCATAAAAACGATAGAGTTTAAATAAACGGTGATATAAATAAATCGTCGTATAAAGTTTCTCAGCGCTACGCCAACGCCAGCACCAGGGCCACGCGGCTGGGCAGGTACAGGCGCAGGTGCTGCTCATATGTTTCGTAGATGTAGTGCTCGTCGGGACGGTC
>JANPOR010000093.1:0-2416 GCA_031428075.1 Hymenobacter sp.
CGAAAAGATGCATTTTGACACGATGAGCGTGGGGGCCATCCGCACCGACCGCCGCCAAGCTGAGCCACTGGTGCGCCAGTCCGATTTCCTGAGCGTGGACCTGGCCGCCCTGCGCTGGACCGACGCCCCCGGCTATGCACCGGCCAATCCCTTCGGCCTCAGCAACGACGACGCCACCCAGTTGTGCTGGTACGCTGGCCACAGCGAGCAGCTCTCGTCGCTTGGCCTCTTCGGCTACCGCCCCGAGCACGACCCTTACGGCCTAGCCGCCGCCACGCTGGCCACCATGCTGTGGTACTTCGTGGAAGGCTTTTACCACCGCCGGCCCGAAACCGGTTTCGGTACTTTCCGCTTCCTTACCTATACCGTGGTGCTGCCCGGCAACCCCGATAAGCTGGTGTTCTATAAGTCGCGGCGCGCTGAGAAATGGTGGATGGAAGTCGAAAGCCTCGGCGATAGTGCCGTGAAACGCGTAGTGCCGTGCTCATACGAAGACTACCTCCACGCTTCGCAGGGCGACTTGCCCGAGCGCTGGATTCGCCTGCAGGCTTTACTAGGCTAGCTATTGAATATCGGTCGTTGGTAGCCCGGCTGAATCGACATCCGCCTCGGCAAAACTCACTCTTCACTCTGCGAAACCTTGCGTGAATGGACCTAGCAACTGACAACGAGCAATTGACAGCTTACACCAAAAACCAGCTGGCTTTGCGCAACGGGCAAGACCGCGACGAAATATGGGTGGCCTATCAGGGCCGCATTTACGACGTGGGACGCTCGCGACTGTGGAAGCGCGGCAACCACTACGAGCACTGGGCCGGCCAAGACCTGACGCCTGAATTAGACAAAGACGCGCCACACAACGCCAATGTATTCGATAAATTCCCCATCGTAGGCCTTTTAAAATAGTTTTCCTTGATGACCACCGAAGCGCCCTCCGAATACACCGACCTCGAAACGCTGCCCACCGCTACCCTGCTCGCCGGCATGAACCGCCTCGACCAAACTGTGCCGCTGGCCGTACAGGGGGCCCTGCCGCAGCTAGAGGCCCTGGTGGAAGTCACCGTGGCGCGGCTGCGCGCTGGGGGCCGTCTGTTTTATATCGGGGCCGGAACCAGCGGGCGGCTGGGCGTGGTGGACGCCTCAGAATGCCCGCCCACATTTGGCGTGCCGGCCGGTTTGGTGGTGGGCATCATTGCCGGGGGCGACGGCGCCATCCGGCAGGCCGTGGAGGGCGCGGAAGACAACGCCACCCAAGCCTGGGTCGATTTGCAGGCGCACAACATCCAGTCCAAAGACGTGGTGGTGGGCATCGCCGCTTCAGGCCGCACGCCCTACGTGATTGGGGGCCTGCAAGCGGCGCGCGCCGCCGGCTTGGCCACGGGCTGCATCGTGTGCAATGCCAGCTCGGGGGTGGCGGCGGCGGCCGAATTTCCCGTGGAGATAGTGACCGGACCGGAATTTATCACCGGCAGCACCCGGCTCAAGGCCGGTACGGCCCAGAAGCTAGCGCTCAACATGCTCACCACGGCCACGTTCGTTCGCCTGGGCCGAGTCAAAGGAAACAAGATGGTGGATATGCAGCTCTCCAACGAAAAATTAGTGGAACGCGGCCAGCGCATGCTGATGGACGAGCTCGGCATCAGCCAAGCCGAAGCCGCCGCCCTGCTGGCCCGCCACGGCAGCGTGCGAGCGGCCTTGGGGGCCCCAGGCCCAGCATAGTTCTCGGGCCGGAACGTGGGGTGGCCCCGGTGGCGTTAGGATAGGACCGGGGCCACTTTTTGACCGGTCCGGCCGAACCGAACGCGCTTCGCCGCGTTTCTACTTCGCCCCTACCCCCCCTTGCCATGCACACCATCGAACCCTACTATAACTGGATTGAGCAGTATTCTGCCGCCGAAGACCCGCGCTCGCCGCTCTTCGGGGCTGAAAACAGTCTGGAGCTCTTCACCAACAATATTTACGGCTACCTCATCCATCCGCAGTGGGACAGCATGGAATCGGACACTTTGTTCCTGAAAATTCTATTTGCCGACTACGACGACAAAGTGGCCGTGTTGGAGTTCATCGGCGAGTGGAACGACGCGATTGAGAACGACGTCATGCACCTCAAGCGCAACATCATCGACCCGCTCGTGGTGGAGGGCATTCGCAAGTTCATCCTCATCGGCGAAAACGTGTTCAACTTTCACGGGGCCGAGGATGACTACTACGCCGAATGGTTTGAGGACGTGGAGGATGGCTGGATTGCAGCCGTGAATTTCCAGGACCACGTGCGGCGCGAAATGCATCAGTATAACGTGGATAACTACGTGAATTTTGGGGGTCAACTCGACGACCTGCCCTGGCGCACTTACGAGCCGCGCCGCCTGTTTGAGGTAGTGGACGGCTTGCTAAACCGCCGCCTGGGCCTCCCTGA
>JANPOR010000094.1:0-7841 GCA_031428075.1 Hymenobacter sp.
AACGGTGCTGGCGAAGCGGGTTAGATGCTTCGGCCAGCCCAACATGACCATTTTGAAGGCTTTTCACGCAACCTAAAGCACCTTATTGTCCATTTCCCCCTTTTGAAATCATGAAAAAGAAGCCCCTGCCTACCCCCGCCGCGCCCAGCATTGAACTGGCTACTCAACCCCACAAGGGCACGCCCCGCTACGGCGACTACGACCATCGTTCCACGGCGCCCGCGCCCGCTGGCGAGCCCAACCGGCGAGCAGCCGGCGGCTACGTATTCGACCTGCGCAACGAGCAAACCATACCGTAGCCCTCATGGCTAACGCTGAACTGACTTGGCCGGCCCGACCGGGCTCAGGCCGATGAATCGCCGCCATTTTCTGCCGCTGGCCACGACGGCCGTAGCCGGCACCGCCGCGCTGGGCTACTACGCCTGGGACCAGGCCGCCCTCACGGCCGACCGCCGCCGGGGGAACGAGCCCGTGCGCCCGCTGCCCCGGAACGTATTGCCCATAGATGCCCGGCAGATTCTGCACCTGGCCTCGCTGGCACCGAGTGGCCACAACACCCAACCGTGGGGCGTCCACCTGCTCGCTCCCTACCACTGGGTTGTCGGCATCGACCCGGCGCGGTGGCTGCCCGTGGTGGACCCCACGCAGCGCGAAACCATGCTTTCGCTGGGGGCCTTCGCGCAAAACTTGGAATACGCCGCGGCGCACTTCGGCTATCTGTGCCACTGGCAATTGCGGGCCACCAGCCTGCAGGCCGCCGAGGTACTGGAGGTTGACCTGAAGCGCGGGGCCGCGGCGGCGTATGCCGACGTTGACGCCCTGGTGCGCCGGCGTACGCTGCAAACGGGGTTTGCCGCCGTGCCCGTGCAGCCCGCCGATATCCAATTTCTGATTGGTAGCGACGGGGCCCACTGCCACTTCTTTCCGCTGGCCTCCACTGAGGGCCGCTACTTAACCGCCGCCACCCTGGCCGCTAACCAGCAGCAGGTGGCCCGCGACGATGCCCAAGGTGAGCTGGCCCACTGGGTACGCTGGAACCGGGCGGCCGTGCAGCAGCACCGCGACGGCCTCACGGCCGCCGGCATGGGCATCAACGGCGTGGCCGGCTGGGCCGTGCGGCACTTCTACGACAGCGCCAGCGTGCTCACACCCGACTTCCGGCAGCGCGGGCTGGCCAAGACTACCGCGCAGCTGGCCGCCCACGGCGGCTGGCTAATACTCACCAGTCCCAACCAGTCGCCCGCTGCCCTGCTGGACGCGGGCCGGCACTTGGAGCGCCTCTGGCTCAAGGCCCGGAGCCGCAACGTGGCCGTGCACCCCATGTCGCAGCTGCTCGAAGAAACGCCGGGCACCGCTGGGGCCGCCCGCCACTTGGGCCTGAGCGAACCTGTGCAGTTCGTGCTGCGCCTGGGCTACCCCGGGCACTATCCCGAGCCCGTGAGCGTGCGCCGACCCGTCGAGTGGTTTGTGCGGGCCTAGGCCGTTTTATGTGCCATATTTTTACAATTCCTACCGTGCACCGGCCGGGACTCGGCCGGTGGCACGTCGTGGCGCAGGCGAGCAGAAAGGCCCCGGCGACAGGGGCCTGAGCGCCGGACTTAGTTGACACCGAATGCCGCCCTGTCAGGCCGATTGGGATTCGGCGTATTGCCCTTCGCTGGGCAGCGGCGCCGGGCCATGGGCCCCTACGGCCTCAGCACGCGCCTAGCGCCCGGGTACCGGGTACAAGCACGATACCAGCGGACTACCGGCTTACCACACGGTGAGCGTGAAGCTGAGGTTCAATTCGTGGCCGGGCCGGGTCATCAGGGCCCCACGAAAGCGAGGCCCCTGCGCCTCGTGGACTATGGCAGCGCAGCCTAACGAACGTCATCGAATAAACTGATTATTGTCAGGGCATTGAAGTGAGGTGGCACTGATTTTTGCATACTGTTTACTTCCCCACCGGCTGTCGCAAGCCACTATCTCCTTTCGCCATGATAACGCCCGTAATTCTGTTCTCCGTGATGCTGCTGGCTGCGCTGGCCGTGTTCAGCTCTTACGCCCGCGCTACGCAGGTGAAACCCCAGCCCATCCGGTAATCCCAGGCTAGGGCCGCTTGTGCCCTCTCCCATGCGCGGTGCGGCGCTTGTTTTTCCTTTCTTTTTACCGGAGGCCCTCCCTATTCTTTGCGTGCAGGCATTTGCCAGCCCCCGCCAACCACTACTGCGGAGCGCGTGAGCGACGCCGGCATCACGGCCACCATCGAACTATTTTTTCTAACTAGAGAGGGCGTCGCCGCACACTTGATTGACGTGGCCACGCACGAGGGCATCGTGAAGCTCGACGGCCGCATCGACAACCCGCTAGCGCGGGAACGAGCCGCGGGAATTGCCCTGACCGAGCGCATTCGCCAGCGCTTCTTCTGGTCGACCAGCCCGCACAACCAGGACGTGGAAGGGCTGATCGGACAGGAACGCGCCACGCTCATCAGCACGGTGGATACCTAAGCAGGCCGTCCTGGATGCCTACGAGGCCGGGGCCCGCAACGTGGACAACGACTTGCTGGTGTCCACGGCGGCCGGCCTGTAGATTTAGCCCATACCTCCGCTAGGCTTTGGCGGCGCTGACTTACTGAAGCCCCGGTTTTCGTTGTCGGAAATCGGGGCATTCTGTGTGGTTGGCCCACCGGCATAGGAGAGTTGCGGGCCTTTCTGGGGAATCGGCTTGCGGGCCGCCTTGAGTAGCAGTCATTGGTTTCCCAATCAACGTCATTTTCCACTTCCTCATGCAGGCCACTACCCTTCCCTTTCCGGGGCTGACGGACCACGCCGTTGCCGCGTCGCGGGCCGATAACGGGCGCAACGTCCTCACTACCAGTTCCGGCTCGGGGCTACTGGCCACGATGAAGGCGGTCGTCACCGAGCCGATGTTCCTGCTGCTGTTGGTGGCCTGCGCCGTCTATTTCGGGTTGGGCCGGCTGGAGGAGGCCGTTACACTCATTGCGGCGCTGCTGCTGGTAGCCGGCATCTCGGTCTATCAAGCGGTTCGCAGCGAGCGGGCCTTGGGGGCCTTACGCGAATTGACGCAGCCGCAGGCACGGGCACGGCGCAACGGAGCCCTGATCACGGTGCCCGTCGAAGACCTGGTGGTGGGCGATGCCGTGCTGGTCGAGGAAGGAGGCCGCATCCCCGCCGACGGCACCATCACCGAAACCAACGACTTTTCCGTGGACGAGGCCATTCTGACCGGGGAGGCCGTCCCGGTAGCTAAAGAACTGGGCGACGTGGTTTCGGCCGGTACGAGTACGGCCTCGGGCAGCGCTTGGTTCACGGTAACGGCCGTTGGCGGGCAGACGGCGCTGGGGCGCATCGGGCACAGCCTCGACACCATTGCCACCGAAAAAACGCCCCTGCAACTTCAGGTTAGCCAGTTCGTGGTCCGCATGGCGTGGATTGGTGTAGGCGCGTTTGCACTGGTTTGGGGCATCAACTACGCCCGCTCCGGCGATTGGGTCACGGCCCTGCTCTTCGGCCTCACGCTGGCCATGTCCATTCTACCGGAGGAAATTCCGGTGGCCTTCAGCAGCTTCATGGCTTTAGGGGCCGCCCGCCTGAGCCGCATTGGCGTGCTGACCAAGCAGCCGCAAACCGTGGAGAGCCTGGGCTCGGCCACGGTGATTTGCACCGACAAAACAGGTACCATCACGCAGGAAGGCATGAGCGTGTGCCAACTGTACGATGGCGCGGCTGAGGCGTTGGTGCCGGTACCCGGCCCCCTGACCGATACGGCCGGCACGGTGCTGGCCCACGCCCGTTGGGCCAGCGAAACCGATCCCTTCGACGCCATGGAAAAAGCCATTGTCGCCGCTTTCAGCGCCGCCGACCCGGCCCTGGCCGCCACGCCGTACCCAATGGTGCACGAATACCCACTGGCTGGCACGCCCCCCATGATGACGCACGTCCGGCAAGCGCCAAACGGCGCAATGGTGGTGGCGGGCAAAGGGGCCGTGGAGCACATTTTGGCGGTCTGCCGCCCGGCCCCCGCCGTGGTGGAGCAGCTCCGCAGCGTTACCCAGCGGCTCTCGGAACAGGGCTACCGGGTGCTGGGCGTGGCCAGGGGCACCCACACCACCCAGGACTTTCCGGCGGCGCAGGACGATTTCACCTGGTCGTTTCTGGGGCTGGTTGCGCTGGAGAACTCGCCTAAAGCCAATGCGGCGGCTGTCATTCGGTCGTTTGGCGAGGCGGGTATTCAGGTAAAGATGATTACCGGCGACTTCCCGGAAACGGCACAGGCCATTGCCCGGCAGGTGGGCTTGCCGGGGGCCGACACGCTATTAACGGGCCAGCAGGTCATGGACATGGATGCTGCTTCCCTCCGACTGCAAGCTGCGGACACAGCGGTATTCGCCCGCATGTTTCCCGAAGCCAAGCTGCGGGTGGTAGAGGCCCTCAAGGCCAACGGCGAGGTGGTGGCCATGACCGGCGACGGCGTGAACGACGGCCCCGCCCTGAAGGCCGCCCACATTGGCGTGGCCATGGGCCGGCGCGGCACGGAAGTGGCGCGGCAAGCGGCTTCGCTCGTGCTGGTGGATGATGATTTAGGCAGCATGGTCGCCGCCATTGCGCAGGGCCGTCGGATTTATCAAAACTTCAAAAAAGCGGTGTTCTACGTGGTTTCCATCCACATTCCTATTATTCTGACGGTGGCCGTGCCGCTGTTGGCGGGCTGGCGGTGGGCCAATCTGTTCGCGCCCGTGCACATCATTTTTTTAGAACTGGTGATGGGGCCCACCTGCTCCATTGCTTTCGAGAACGAGCCCGCCGAAGCCGGGCAAATGCAGCAGCCGCCCCGCCCGCTCACGGCCACGTTTTTGGCCGGGGCCGAGCTGGCCCGCAGCATCGTGCAGGGACTGGGCATCACGCTGGCCGTGCTGGGCGTGTACTACGTGACCATGCGGCAAGGCCAGCCCGTGGCCGTGGGTCGCACGCTGGTGTTCGCCACGCTGGTGCTGAGCAACATCGTACTGACGCTCGTCAACCGCTCGCTTACCCGCTCAGTCTGGCAAACCCTGCGGGTGCCAAACTGGGTGCTTTGGCTTATGCTGGGCCTCACGCTGGGGCTTTTGCTGGCCTCGCTGTTGGTGCCGGCCGCCCAGCAGCTGTTCGGGTTCGCGCCCGTATCGGCGGCCGCGCTGGGTTGGTGCACCCTGGCCGCCTTGGTCGGCGCGGGCTGGATTGAGGTATACAAGGCCCTGCTGCGGGCGCCAAAAAACTAATACTCCGGGCTATTTCTACCGCCTGCGCCATCCCACCGGGCGGATCGAGCACAAAATACTTTCACCGTGCCTCCTCAAAAAAGCGAGCCGTGTTGCAGCGAGCCGTGTTACAGCAAGGCATGCAATTCCTCGTCTTGCGCAATGCGGAAGCCCAGGTTCCAATCAGCGAAGCTGCGTTCCACGTAACTGCCCTCGCTGAGCATCCGGCATTGGTGGTGGCGCGGGTCAGACAGAATATGTTGGTGGTGGAGTTGCCACACGTCGGCCTCTTCACCTTCGATTATTTGCAGAAAGCGGCCGTCGGGCGCGTGCAGCAATATCTCCGTGACGTGCACTTGCCGGTTGTGGGCGCGGGACTGGTGGAGCAACGCCGCCAATTCCGGGGCGGCAAACGGCACGAGGGCCCGACTTTGGTAGATGAGGTAATACAGGCCCATGGCAACGACAAGGAAATTGAACGACAACTTCCCGTACGAATACCTGTAGCAACCGGCTGGCTTGAAGGTAATTAATAGGAGCCAACCTCGCTACCAGACTACTTCTTAACTACTCCTCAGTCAAATAAACCCGGAGTGGAATCCTTCTGACTGCATTGCACGCCGTAAGGTAAATCAGCTCCCCTCAGCAGGAGCAAACTTGCTTCCTGCGGAGCAAAAGTGGGGTTGTTTTAACGTCTGAACCGGACCCTGCCTTGTTTTTGTGGCCACCCTCCGCGCGCCTACTCGACGGTGACGCCGACGGTGCCAAGCTTGCTCAGCAGCAGCGGCACGATACCTTCGCCCTCGGGCAGGCCGCACTGCCGCAGCAATTCGGTACCTTGCCGCATGAGCACAAAGCA
Organism: Hymenobacter sp.; assembly: GCA_031428075.1. Lineage (GTDB taxonomy): Bacteria > Bacteroidota > Bacteroidia > Cytophagales > Hymenobacteraceae > Hymenobacter. The sequence goes on from JANPOR010000094.1 coordinate 6,099, forward strand.
GGGCAGGTCATGAGCATCAAAGCTGCGGACGACGACCGGGTGGCTCACTTCATCTACCGAAAGCACCCGGATAGCGGTGCCCAACTCCCGCTGCAGGGCCGCCAGGGCCGCCAAGGTGGCCGCCCGCACTTGCGGGGCCGTACCCCCAGAGGGCAAGAGCACTAACAACACCGGTGCATCGGCAGGCAGCATGATGGGAGGATAAGTAGCAGTCACGGACGTGAGATAAACAACTAATCATAAAATTACCGCAAGGCGAGAGCGGCCCGTATGATGCCCATCATGTGGCCGGCTGATAATTGTCATATTTGGCTCAACTGCCGCCAGCCTTTCCATTTCACTTGGCGAGTTCCGAGGCTCCCCTCTCCCCTATGCTATCCAGTTCCCCACCCAACGTCCTCACCGACTTGCTCTATACGCAGGCCAAAGAATTCTTCGGCCTCTACGACCCCGAGATGGGATGGTTCACGCAAGTCAACCCGTCGGGCGTGCGCCTGCTGGGCTACCCGTCCGAAGACGTGTTCCTAGCCGACCCCGATCACTCGCTGCGTACCCCACCCTGGACCCCGGCGCAGTGGAAAACACTGTGCGACCAAGCTTGTCGCGAAGGCCACCAAGCAGTTGAGACCGACATCCGGCGTCACACCGGCGATGCGTTCCGCGCCTACCTGGAGCTGACGTACTTTCTGAACGGCGATCAGCCGTTTTTTCTCATCCACATCACCGAGCAGAGCCGCCTGCAGCGAGCCGAACGGAATTTAGCTCATAGCGTGCGACGGTTCGAGGCGGTGTTCACCAATGCCACCATCGGCATCATCGTCTGCGACCAGGCGGGCGACATTGTATCGGCCAACCAGCTGGCGGGAGAGCAGTTTGGCTACGTCCCGGCCGAGCTGCTCGGGCAGCGCATCGAAGTGCTGGTGCCCGACGCCGCCGGCCGGCACCACCAACTGCTGCGCGAGTCCTTCAATGCCCACCCGCAGGTGCGCAGCATGGGCCACCACCGCGTGCTACGCGGCCTGCGCCAGGACGGCACCGATTTCCCGGTGGAAGTCAGCCTGAGCTACTTCCACCTCGACGAGGAACTTTACGTCGTGGCCTACATCCTCGACATCACGGCCAAAAAGAACGCCGAGCAGGAGCTGATGGCCCAGCAGCAGCGCGTGGCCCGCCTCAACGCCGACTTGGAGCAGAAGGTGGCCGACCGCACCCACGCGCTGATGAACACCCTGGAACAACTGGAGCAGCGCGGCCGGGAACTGACCCAAGCCCTGGCGGCCGAACAGGAACTGGGCGAACTCAAGTCGCGCTTCGTGAGCATGGCCTCGCACGAATTCCGCACCCCGCTCACGGCCGTGCTGAGCTCGGCGGAGCTCATCGGTGAATACGCCGAGGGCCGGCAACAGGAAAAACAGCTCAGGCACGTGCAGCGCATCCGCTCTTCGGTCAAGCACCTGAACGATATTCTGGAAGAATTTCTGTCCGTGGGCCGCATCGAAGAAGGCAAGATCGAGGCCCGCCCGGTCCTACTGGACTTGCCGGGCCTCCTGCACGAAACGGTGACCGACGTGCAGGGACTGCTGAAAACCGGCCAGCACATCGAGTGCGAGATCCAGTGCGCGGGCCCCTTGCGCCTGGACCCCTCGCTGCTGCGCAAAATCCTGGTGAACCTGCTCTCCAATGCCCTCAAGTACTCCGGCGAAAACTCGGCGGTGCGCCTGCGCGCCGCCTGCCGCGACCAGC
>JANPOR010000095.1:0-2887 GCA_031428075.1 Hymenobacter sp.
CAAAGTTTACCACCTTCTTTTCCGAAAGGGCGTCTTTGCCATCTAGAGCGGTCTTAAGCACAATGTACCTTTTGGGCATTTGAAGCGTGTACGAGCAGCTGCGCGCTTATTCAGCAGATTTACGCAGCCGCGTGGCGGCGGTCCGTGGCCAGCCGGACGCACCTCGGGCGCAAGTAGCCCAGCGCTTTGGCGTAAGTGTTTCGTTCATTACCAAGTTTTTGCGTCGGCAAAGAACCAGCGGTTCGCTGGCTCCCAAGCCGGCCACGGGCGGGCGGCCGCGCGGCCTGGACGCACCAGTACGGGCGCGCTTGGTGGCCCATGCGCGCGCAGCCCGACGCCACGCTGGCCGAGTTACAGGCTTGGTTGCGCCCCGAAGCCGGGCACACGGTGGGCGTGGTCTGGCGGGCGCTGGCCGGGCACGACCTGCGCCGCACAAAAGAGCCCTTCACGCCGCCGGGTGCAATACGCCCCGCGTCGTAGTCCTGCGCGGGGCTTTCGCGGAGGCCGTGGCCCGGGGCGAGGCCCCGACCCGGTTCAAGTTCGTGGACGAAACGGGGATGCACCTGGCCTTTACGCGGCGCTACGGCCGGGGCGTGGGCCAGGGGGCACCGCTACGCGTGGGCACCCCGTGACGGTGGGGTCCTGACCGTGGACGGCTTGGCGGCGGTCATGGGCTTGGACGGGGCCTGAACCGGTGCCGCTTCGCGGCCTACCTCGAGCACGTGCCCGGCGATGTAGTCGTGCTGGACAATTTGCGCGTCCACCGCGTCGCCGGCCTGGCCGAGTTGGTCGAGGCCCGCGGGGCTCGCCTGCGGTTCCTGCCCCCGTACCCGCCCGATTTTGCGCCCATCGAACAGGCCTGGAGCAAGCTCAAAATCAAGCGGCGCGAGGCCCAGGCCCGCACCCGGCAGGCGTTGGAAGAAGCCTTGACCCAGGCCACGGACTGGATTATTGCCCAGGATGCGCAAAATTGGTTTGACCATTCTGGTTACCACGTACATAGTTTATGAAACCGCTCTAGCTAATCTGGTCTTTAGTAGCCAAGATGCCGTTGTTGGGATTGTCGATGTTGCCGTAAACTTTGAGGGTTGCCGTGGTTATGCGTAACAGTACCCGATTTTCGGTGCCATTGCCTTCCAAGATAATGTTGCACACTGCGGTAATTGGCTATTGAGTTTGCCAGGTATGGCTCGTACGGTCGAGGGTTAGGGCACGAAGGGATAATAGCATCGGACTGCGCGCTGGGCATACCATTCGTCCAGTTGGCTGGCATTAGCCAGTCGTTGACTCTGGCCGGGGCCCCGCAAATTCAGACAGTGGTGCCGCCCGTTGTTTGCCCGAGTACAGTTTGCCCGGTGCCTATTTCAATTAAAATGGCGAAAAAAACTGAAAAATCTCGCCAGGGCCGGCTTCTTAATTCAGGCATTTAAATGAGTGTAAAAGTCCTCTTGGTAGAAATTAAATGTGATTGTATTACTTTGATTGTCAGATGTAAATACTAGCCAAAGTTGTCAGTTTATCCGGGGCGCATACACGCGCCGGCAAAACAAACGTTGAGCTTTAAAAGAGGTATTAGATATTATCTGATTTTGTGCGCTATTAGCGGCATTTTGTTATTTTAAGTCTATCTGGTTAGTGCGCAATACCGGTGCACGCCGCGGCCAGGTACGGTTACTAAAGAGCGCTTTTTCTCAGCTAGCTCCACGTTGAGAATGCCGTGCACACTCACACTAATTTTTTTAGACAACTATCTGCCCAGCAAATTATTTATATTGAATCTGAGGAGGGTTTCTGTTTCGTTGCGGTCATTTTCAGGCCAATCGTGACTTAGGCGCTAATCATGGTGGTGGGCAGCCACTAATTCCGTAGGTTCCAAGCTGCACAACGGGCATCACTATGATGAAAAAGGTGATATAGCATTTAATAATGAAGCTGTGAGAATACGAGGCAGGCAGAAATGGTGCGTTTTCCTTGCCTTTGTTCCAGGCAGGTTTCCTTTGTGACTTATTCCCTTCCCACCAAATGGAAATTCTCAAGCACTTCTTCGACATTCTGCTGCACCTCGACAAAGCGTTGGTGGACCTGGTGCACAACTACGGCACTTGGACCTACCTAGTGCTTTTCTTAATCGTCTTCACCGAAACTGGCGTCATCGTATTCCCCTTCCTGCCCGGCGACTCCCTGTTGTTCGCGGCCGGGGCCCTGGCGGCGCGTCCCGAAACCGGCCTGAGCGTTTGGATTCTAATCCCGTTGCTGATTGCAGCGGCCTTCACTGGTGACAACGTGAACTACGCCGTGGGCGACTATTTGGGCCCCCGGGTATTCCGCGAAGATTTAAGATTTATGAAACGCAAATATCTCGACCAAACCCAAGCTTTCTACGCCAAGCACGGCGGTAAAACCATCATCATGGCGCGCTTCGTGCCGATTGTGCGCACTTTTGCGCCCTTTGTGGCGGGTGTGGGTACCATGACTTACCGCCACTTCGCGTCGTTCAGCATCGTGGGGGCTGTGCTATGGGTGACGTCGCTCACGGTAGCGGGCTACTCGTTTGGCAACATTGAAGTGGTGAAAAAGAACTTTGAGTTAGTGGTTTTGGGTATTATCGTACTGTCAGTACTGCCACCCCTGTGGTCGTTTGTAAAAAGCAAGACGGACCCTCAACCCGTTACCGGCACACCTCCAGGAGGCCCATTTCACTAAGTTGCAACGGCACTTGTTGGAGCAAATGCTTCGGTTAAATGCACCCGGGAATTTTTCGTCTGTTGTTTTGGGCAACTCCTTCCCTGCCTTAATACCCGCCCATGCGTGAATTTGGACTTATCGGCCGGTCGCTCGGCCACTCTTTTTCCCAGACCTACTTCACCCAGAAGTTTTACAGCCTGGG
>JANPOR010000096.1:0-1763 GCA_031428075.1 Hymenobacter sp.
GGGAGCACCAGCTTGCGACTCCTACCTACTAGCGGCTATACTGCTGGTAAACGGTGCATTTTATGCGAATTAGCAATTGATTAACGGTGATTTATGGACCACTACCTGGTGCCAGCAACGGAAGTAGCCCAGGCGCTGCACACTACCCCGGCCGGCCTCGATGTCGCCACCGCCCGGCAGCGCCTGGTCGAATACGGCCCCAACCAGTTGGCCGACACCAAGCAAAAAGCCTGGTGGCAGCTGCTGCTGCGCCAGTTTACCGACGTGATGAGACTGGTGCTGCTGGCGGCGGCCGGCAGTTCGGTGGCGGTGGGCGAGGCACAGTCGGCCTACGTTATTCTGGCCATTATCATTTTGAATGCGGCCCTCGGCTTCGGGCAGGAATACCGGGCCGATAAGGCGATGGCGGCCCTGCAACGGTTGGCCCCGTCGCAGGCCCAGGTGCTGCGCGGCGGCCCGCCCGAGGCCGTGCCCGCCGCTGACCTGGTGCCTGGTGATGTGCTGCTGCTCGAAGCCGGCAACGTGATTCCGGCCGACGTGCGCTTTCTCGAAACCCACGCCCTCAAGGTCGATGAGTCGTCGCTGACCGGCGAGTCGGCCAACGTGGAGAAAGATCCCGCCCCGCTGCCCGCCGGCACCTACTCCCTCGGCGACCGCCTCAACCTGGGCTACAAGGGCACTTTTGTGACTAACGGCCGGGCCACGGTCTACGTGGTAGCCACGGGCATGCAAACTGAGCTGGGCAAAATCGCCGGCCTGCTCCAAACCGACGATACCCAAACACCCCTCCAACAGCGGCTGGGCACCTTCGGCAAGTAGCTGGCGGCGGGGGCGGTAGCTATTTGCGCGGTGTTTTTTGCGGCGGGCTGGTGGCGCGGCGAGCCGCTGGGCAATCTGCTGCTGGTGTCTATCTCACTGGCCGTGGCGGCCATCCCGGAGGCGCTACCGGCGGCGGGGCGGGCCGCTGGGTACCCGGCCGCCCAGTACTTCCACAATGGGCTGGCCGGTGCAGGCGCTGGGCAGCTTGCTGTTGAGCAGCATAGCGGCCGTGGGGCAATGTCGGTGATGGTGTGCGGGGCGAAGCTGACGCCCGGCGCGATGCCGGCCCCGAACCAGAGCAGCGGCACGTGGCTGTCGTAGGCGTAGCCGGTGCCGTGCCCGGCGCCGGGGCCGGTTGCGCTTGCAGCAGACCGGCCACGAACGAGGCGAGCGAGAAGGCAAAGCTGGAGCTTCGCACCGCTTGCGGGTAGTAGCCCGGGGCGGTGACGGTGACCGTGTCGCCCTTTTGCACGGCCGGCTGCTTCAGGGGCCCGTTAAATTAAATGTAACAGGTCGCAGCGTGTTGGTGTGTGCGCTTTTTGGTACCGTCTTACCAACACTTTGTCCATTTGTGACATGCCCTTTGCTTGCCGTCCCGGTAAGTATTCTCTCTCTCTTTCCCGCCGAAGTTCAAGCCCTCTTAGGATAGTCGCATTAATAAAACATTAAGCCCAGCCACTGACCGGCTAACCAGCCGCCTCAAAGACTTCCTCCGTTGTTCACGGGCGACCATGAAGCCATTCGTAACGCGTCGTTTTTCGTGTGCATACCCTCCAACCTTGACTCGTCACGTCCTGGGGTGTCCGTAGTCATTCTAACGCACTTCGGCGAAATAGGCTGCCAGTAGCCACAGATGCAAGGCATCGCCAACACCAAGTCATATTCGCACAAAAAAGGCCGGCCCCCACCATCAGGGACCGGCCTTGCGGCATACGCCAACGCGT
>JANPOR010000097.1:0-9453 GCA_031428075.1 Hymenobacter sp.
GCTGTCAATATATGGTTTGATGTAGTCCAGCCACAGTTTTTGGCCTTCTTTCTCGAAGCCAGTGGGAGAGGAATTGTTGAGATATGTTTGGAGAAAATCGAAGGATTCGGGACGCATGGGTACGTGAATTGTGAATTTTGCACAGAGTGCATGGAGGGACGCAAGTTTTGAATATGCTGACTCTGACTTTGTAAATTAGGTGCGTAAAAAATTAAAGAGGGATGTTTCCGTGTTTTTTACGCGGTAACGTATCCACTTTGTTTTCTAGCATTTTGAAAGCCCGAATCAGTTTCTGCCGGGTTTGCGAGGGCAAAACCACCTCATCGACGAAGCCGCGGTGGGCGGCGCGGTAGGGCGTAGCAAATTTTTCTTGGTAGTCGGCCACTCTCTCCTGGAGTTTGGCGGCTGGGTCAGCAGCAGTGGCAATTTCGCGCTTAAAGATGATTTCGGCGGCCCCTTTGGCCCCCATCACGGCAATTTCGGCGGTGGGCCAAGCAAAATTTAAGTCGGCCCCGATGTGCTTGGAGTTCATCACGTCGTAGGCCCCGCCGTAGGCTTTACGGGTGATGACAGTGATGCGCGGCACGGTTGCCTCGCAGAAAGCGTAGAGCAGCTTGGCCCCGTTGGTGATGATACCGCGCCACTCCTGGTCGGTACCGGGCAGGAAGCCGGGTACATCCTCAAGTACCAAAAGCGGGATGTTGAACGAGTCGCAGAAGCGCACGAAGCGCGCCGCCTTGGTGCTGGCGTTGATGTCGAGCACGCCGGCTAGCACCGCCGGCTGGTTGCCTACGATGCCGATGCTGCGGCCCGCTAGCCGTGCGAAGCCCACCACGATGTTTTCGGCAAAGTTTCGGTGAACCTCCATGAACGAATCGGCATCGGCTAGTCCTTCGATTACTTCGCGAATATCATAAGGTTGGTTGGCGTTGTCGGGGATGAGCGTGTCGAGCTGCGGGCGGCTTTCATCGCTTTGGGCCACGTAGGGTTGGGCGGGGGCCGTTTCCTCGCAGTTCTGGGGCATGTAGCTCAGCAACTGCTTGAGCTGTTGGATGCACACCACCTCGTTGGCAGCCGTAAAGTGCGTGACGCCGCTCTTGGTGCTGTGGGTGCTCGCGCCGCCCAACTCCTCGCTGGTCACGTTTTCGTGGGTTACGGTTTTTACCACGTTGGGGCCCGTCACGAACATGTAGCTCGTATGCTCCACCATCAGGATAAAGTCGGTGATGGCCGGCGAGTAGACGGCTCCGCCGGCACAGGGCCCCATGATGGCCGATAGCTGCGGCACCACTCCGCTGGCCAGCGTATTTTTGTAAAAGATGTCGGCATAGCCTCCCAGGCTCACCACACCCTCCTGGATGCGGGCCCCGCCGGAGTCATTCAAACCAATTACGGGGGCCCCATTCTTCAGGGCTAAGTCCATGATCTTGACGATCTTCTCAGCGTGGGTTTCGCTAAGTGAGCCGCCGAATACCGTGAAATCCTGCGAGAAGACGTACACCAGCCGCCCGTGCACCGTGCCGTAGCCTGTCACTACGCCGTCGCCGAGGTAGTGTTCCTTATCGAGCCCAAAATCCTTGGCTCGGTGCATTACAAACTTGCCAATCTCCTCAAACGAGCCTTCGTCAAGCAATAAATTCAGCCGTTCGCGGGCCGTGAGCTTACCTTTTTTGTGCTGCGAGTCGATGCGAGCCTGGCCGCCGCCGAGCAGCGCTTCTTGGTTTTTGTGGGCTAATAAATCGGTTTTGGAAAGGGCGTCGTGAGCGTGCGGGTCGGGCATTGCGGGTGGGAGGAGGGGCGGAAAAAGCAGAAGATCAAAGATAAGCCCTCTGTGGAGGAAGGAAAATGTGACCAGGCCCGTACTTGCGAATTTAAGCCCAACATCAGTAACATAAATGTAAACTGCCAGGCCGTGTCATCGATGGACTTGAACCGGCCGGAGGCCCCGCGCCGTGCCCTGGGGCTGGGGCAGCTCCCGTACTGGCCAGCGCAACTTGTCGAAATTCTTTCATAGAAAACCAGGTAAGGAAAAGCAGTGCGTCCGATCACGACAAATTCATGAGCTGGCTCAAGATAACGATAAGGCATGGAATAGCTATGAAAAAAGCCGACTCCTATTCGGGAGCCGGCTTTTTTCAATTGAGCGTCTGGGCGCCAACCAACTACTTCTTGTCCGTGTCTGGCGCCTCGGGGGCCTCGGCTGGCCTCTCGTCGCTGGCCAAGTTGGGCTTCTCATCGCTCTTGCTCACAGAGAAATTAAGCTCCTCTTTGCCATCTTCATAGTCGGCCGTGATGACGTCGCCGTGCAACACCTGCGCCTTCAGAATTTCCTCGGCAATCGGGTCTTCGATGTACTTCTGGATAGCGCGGTTCAGCGGCCGGGCTCCATACTTCGGGTCGTAGCCTTTTTCTGCCACAAAATCTTTGGCTTTGTCGGTCAGTTCCACTTTGTAACCCAGCGCGCTGACGCGCACGAAAAGCTTGCGCAGGCTGATTTCAATAATCTTGTGGATATCTTTCTTATCCAAGGAGTTGAAGACAATTACGTCGTCCAAGCGGTTGAGGAATTCCGGCGAGAAAGTCTTCTTTAGGGCGTTGGTAATGGTGCCCTTGGTCAACTCATCCATATTCTCCTGCCGGGCTTTGGTACCAAAGCCGATACCGGCGCCGAAGTCCTGCAAGTCACGAGCCCCGATGTTCGAGGTCATGATGATAATGGTATTGCGGAAGTCCACCTTACGTCCCAAGCCATCGGTCAAAATGCCGTCGTCCAGCACTTGCAACAGCAGGTTGTACACGTCCGGGTGAGCTTTTTCAATCTCATCCAGCAGAATCACTGAGTACGGCTTGCGGCGGATTTTTTCCGTTAGCTGGCCGCCTTCTTCGTAACCCACGTAGCCGGGAGGCGCGCCTACCAGCCGCGACACACTGAATTTTTCCATGTACTCCGACATGTCGACGCGTACCAACGCATCTTCTTTATCGAACAGGTACATGGCCAGCACTTTGGCCAGCTCCGTCTTGCCCACGCCCGTCGGGCCCAAGAACACGAACGAACCAATAGGCTTTTTGGGATCTTTCAGACCTACGCGGGTGCGCTGAATGGCTTTTACGAGTTGCTTAATGGCCTTTTCTTGGCCAATTACCTTGCCTTGCAACTCCTCATTCATGTTGAGCAGCTTCTGGCTTTCGTTTTGGGCCACGCGCGAGACGGGAATACCGGTCATCATGGCGATAACCTCGGCTACGTTCTCCTCTTTTACCGTGTAGCGCTTCTTCTTGGTTTCCTCTTCCCAGCCTTTTTTGGCCGTCTCGAGTTGGTCCAGAAGTTTCTTTTCGGTGTCACGAAGTTTGGCTGCTTCTTCGTATTTCTGCGATTTCACCACGCGGTTCTTCTCGCCTTTGATGTTCTCAATCTGCTCTTCGAGCGCGAGGATGTCCTCTGGCACCACGATGTTGTTGATGTGTACGCGGGCCCCCGCCTCGTCGAGGATGTCGATGGCTTTGTCTGGTAGGAACCGGTCGCTCATGTAGCGGTCCGATAACATCACGCACTGCTCAATGGCCTTGTCCGTGTACACCACATGGTGATGGTCCTGGTACTTGTCCTTGATGTTGTGCAAGATTTCAATGGTCTCCTCCGGCGTGGTGGGGTCCACCATCACCATCTGGAAACGGCGGGCCAGGGCCCCATCCTTCTCGATGTACTGACGGTATTCGTCCAGCGTGGTGGCGCCGATGCATTGAATTTCGCCGCGGGCCAACGCCGGTTTGAACATGTTGGAAGCATCCAGTGAGCCCGAAGCACCACCGGCACCCACGATGGTGTGCAGTTCATCGATGAACAGGATTACGTCGGGCGACTTTTCCAGCTCGTTCATCACGGCCTTCATGCGCTCCTCGAACTGGCCACGGTATTTGGTGCCAGCTACCAGCGAAGCCAAATCAAGCGTCACGACGCGCTTGTTGAAAAGCACGCGGCTCACTTTTTTCTGAATAATGCGCAGGGCCAGGCCTTCGGCAATGGCCGTTTTGCCCACCCCGGGCTCACCAATGAGAATGGGGTTATTTTTCTTACGGCGGCTCAGAATCTGGGCCACGCGCTCGATTTCTTTCTCACGACCCACGATGGGATCAAGCTTATCGTCTTCGGCCAGCTTTGTCAGGTCGCGACCGAAATTGTCGAGTACCGGCGTTTTAGACTTTTCTCCGGCCCGCTTGGCTCCGGCGGGGCCGGCGCCCTGGCCGCGGCCCTGCTGGCCTCCAAAAAGGCGGTCGTTGTCGTCGTCGTCGGTATCAGGGGCCTTTGCGGCGGGTGCAGCATTACCGTGGTAGTCGAGCGAATCGCGGACGGTTTCGTAGTTCACGTTGAATTTGCTGAGAATTTGAGAAGAAATGTTGTCCTCGTCGCGCAAAATTGAGAGGAGCAAGTGCTCAGTACCGATGACTTCCGACTTAAAAATTTTTGCCTCTAAGTAAGTAATCTTCAGAACCTTCTCCGTTTGCTTAGTGAGCGGAATGGAGCCGGTGATGCTGTTGCCTTGGGTAGCCGTATTGCGGGTGGCTTGCTCGAGCGAGAATTTTAGCTCGTCCAGTGCCACGCCCAACTTGCGCAGTAAACCGAGGGCCGTGCCTTCGGCTTCGCGGATCATGCCCAGCAACAGGTGCTCGGTGCCGATGTAATCGTGTCCAAGGCGGATGGCCTCCTCCCGGCTGAGGGAGATGACTTCCTTGACGCGGTTCGAGAATTTAGCTTCCATGCGGATAAACGTAATGAAAAAAAAGGATAGCCCCGCGTCGGGAACAATAATTATAGACGAAAACGGGTCAGCCCAGGTCGGCTTGAAAACAAGCCAGTGCGGGCGAAGGTTCGGGCAAGTGGAAAACGGAAACGCGGCCCCGGGGTTTACGGGCGCCTCAACTTAAAAACGCGCCTGCCGCCGGCCCCTGTGCGAATAGCAAATCTAGCACGCTCAATCCCGGCTCAAAACCTGGGCCAAACACCTGTGGGTAGGGTCGTACCCGGCCAAAAGCTGCCGGAGTGTCAGGCCCCCCGCCGTTGGTTTTGGGACTAAGCCAATCGCGCTGGTCGAGCAATTCTGCGTCTTCTAATTGCCCGGTTGCGTGGTAGTCGGTGGTGAGGGTAATGGGTAGCACAAGGCGAAAGCAACGTAGCTGCAAACGCAAAAAAGCCAGATTCAGCTCGAAAAGCCGGTAAGGCTTCTGCTTATAAATGTCGTGCAGGTAATCGGCGTAATACTCAAAGTACGGGCTGCTGCCGTAAGCGGTTTGCAAGGTGCGCCAGTGGCGATGGATCCAGTTCTGGCGGTAATCAATCTCAACATCGGACGTTCTGACCTTTTCGGCGCGGTTGCCAGCTACCACCGGTACGGTGAGGGCTTGGACGCCCTGCGCCGTCCGAATGAGGCAGCGGTTGCGGTAGGTTTGCTTACGGTAATTTTCCTGGGCCTCCAGCACTAAGCCGTCAGCCTGGAGCAGGACCGCAAAAAATGCCGCTGGCGGGTGGTAGTGGAGTTCGGATAATAATATCACAAGGTTTAACCGATTTTTAAATTTTGCGGACTTTCCGTAAAGAACGGGCTTGGTCTGGGCTGCTGCTACAGCGTTACTTTTGCATCATGCGTTGCTTTTTGCTGGTAATGGCCTTCGCGGGCTCTTGGTTTCTCTCTTCGGCCGCCCAAGCTAGGCCCCCGCAACTGCTGCTCGATGTGGCCCGTTTCCGCAACCTGAACCAAGTGGAGAAAGGAGCCGAGGTGGAACTGTACGTCACGGTGCCCACGCAGTCGCTTACCTACCGGCAGCGGGCCCCACGGGCGTTCCAGGCGGCGGCCACCGTCACGCTGGAGGTGCTCCGGGCCGACGGCAAGCCTACGTACCGTGAAGTGGTGGTGCTGAAGCCGCCGGTCATCAACGACACCACGATGGCCCTGAAAAACTCGCTCAGCTTCCTCAAGCGCCTTCAGCTGCCCGACGGCCGCTACACGCTGCGCGGCACCGTGCGCGACCAGTACCGCAGCGCCAACGGCGAGGCCGTAGTGGAACGCACCCTGGTGTTGGAGGCCCCGGCCGGCCCTGCCTTGAGCGACGTAGTGCTGTTGGCCCGCCCCGCCGTGAAGAGTAACGGCGACGACGCATTCTTGCGCGGCGGCTACCTGCTGACGAGGGCCCCCAACGGCTTTTTTGGCCGTGGGGCCGACAATTTATATTTCTACACCGAGCTGAAAGGCGCGCCGGCCGGCCAAGCCCTGCGCTTGCACTACCACCTGGCGGCCCCCGATGGTACCGCCGCCGATGCTGACGCTGCCCTCACGCCCGTGGCCGGGCGGCCCACCACCGTAGTTGGCCAGCTGCCCTTCGGCCCAATGCCAACTGGCGATTTTACGCTGCTTGTCGACGTATACAGTGGGAAAAAGCTGTTGACCAGCCACCGCGCCGCTGGCCGCCGCAGCACTACCGATTACGCCCCCGCCGGGGCCGTGCCGCAGTGAAAGCTCCGCCTGGCCGGCACTATCCGTGGTACTACACGCCGCTGAACTGGCTGCTGTTGGGCCTTGCCTCCTTGCCGCTGCCGGTGTTGTATGTAGTGGCCGATGGGCTGCACTATCTACTAGCCTACGTGCTGCGCTACCGGGGACGGGTGGTACTTGAAAACCTGCGCAACTCGTTTCCTGACAAAAGCGAAGCCGAAATCCGGCGCATCAGCCAGGCATTCTACCGCCACTTCACCCAGCTTATTGTCGAAATATTAAAGCTAGCCGTCATCAGCCCCACGGAGCTGGTGCGCCGGGCCCGGTGGATAAATCCCGAACTGATGGCCCGGGCCCTGGAGCGCCCGCACCCCGTCATCACGCTGGGCTCGCACATGGGCAACTGGGAGTGGATCCTCGGTAGCGGCGCATTGGCGCTGCCCGGCGTCATGGCGGGCGTGTACAAGCCGTTCAAAAACCCGTTCGTTGAGGCATTCATGCGCCGCGTGCGCACCCGCACGGGGGCTGAGGCAGTGCCCATGTTGGCCACGCTGCGCTACTTGGTGCAGCACCGGCGCGGCGGCCACAACATCAGCCTGCTCACCGACCAAGCCGCTGGCCCCGAAGACCGACCATATTGGACCACTTTCCTGCACCAAGACACCGGCTTCTACAGCAGCGCCGAGCGGCTGGCCGTGCAATTTGACTGCGCTGTGCTATACGTGGGCATCCGACGGTTGCGGCGTGGCTACTACGAAATTAAGTTTACGGAAATGCCCGGCGGAGCGGCAGTCGCGACGGCCCCAGCCGGCGAGTTTCCTATTGCCGAAGCCTTTGCCCGGCAGTTGGAGCGCGACATTCAAGGTTCGCCCGAGCAATATTTGTGGACCCACCGCCGCTGGAAGCACAAGCGGTGAAACGGTTCTCCTTGCGAGGAGGAACGGAGAAGCTAAAGATAATTGTCTGATTATATCACAAGTATTGCTCGATATCGCCCGCGCCCTGGCGTATCAGCTCGAAGTCGTCATTGGTGCAATCGATGATGGTGCTGGGTACGTTGCCGCCGAAGCCGCCGTCAATTACCAGGTCCACGAGGGTGCGATATTTCTCAAAAATTAGGTCGGGGTCGGTCACGTATTCTTCAAGCGTGTTCTCGTCGCTGCGCACCGAAGTGCTCACGATGGGATTACCGAACTCCTTCACCAACTGGCGGATAATTTGGTTGTCGGGCACCCGGATGCCCACTGTTTTACGCTTCACGCCGCCGTGGCGCGGGGCCTTGGCGCTGGCCTCGAAAATGAACGTGAAAGGCCCCGGCAGGGCTTTTTTGATGACTTTATACGTGGTGGTGCTGATGCCATGGGCGTAATCGCTGATGTGCGATAAGTCGTGGCAAATGAAGCTCAGGTTGGCCTTTTCGGGGTGCAGGCCCTTGATACGGCACACCCGCTCGACGGCCTTGGCGTTGGTTACGTCGCAGCCGATGCCGTACACCGTGTCGGTAGGATAAATAATGACGCCGCCCTTGCGGAGCACGTCCACAGCCTGCTGGATGCGGTTGATGGGCGGGTTGTCTGGGTGGATGCGAAGGAGCGTGGCAGCCATGTAATTCGGAAAGGTAAGTAGGAGAGGGCGGACCGGATAGGCCCAAAAACGGGCGAAAAGTAAGCAATAACTTGGGTTCGGCGCGTCGGAAAGTTTGGGCCCCGGCCGGGGCCCCGGTTTACGGGTGCGTACTTTTGATGTCGCACTTCTGATTACCTCAGCTTTTCCCATGCCCGAACCTGCCAAACTGTCAAGCGTGGAGCGCCGCGACCTTTCGGTGCGTCGCCGCAACCGCAACGCCACCATTGTCGCCATCCTGGGCCTGGGCTTGGTCTGCTTCTCGTACTATTTTTACCAGGTTTTTTTTACCCCCAACATCGAAACCAGGGACAAGCCCACTTACGTGCTGGTACATCGGGGGGCCACTTGGAAGGCCGTGCTTGACTCTGTCGACAAGACCCGGACGGTAGTCGACCCACTCTCGCTGCACTTCGTAGCCCGGCTAATGAAGTACGACCGCCCCGGGGCTGTGAAGCCCGGCCGCTACGAGCTGAAGGACGGCTACACCAACCGCCAACTCATTGGCATCTTGCGCGCCGGCATTCAGTCGCCGCTCCGGCTCACCTTTGCCAACGTGCGCCTGCGCCACGAGCTGGCCGTTAAGCTTTCGCACCAGATCGATGCCCGCCCCGCCCAAATCGACTCGCTGCTGAGTAGCCCCGCTTACACGCGCAGCCTGGGCTTCGATACCACCACGGTGCTCACCATGTTCATCCCAAACACTTATGAGCTGTACTGGAACACTTCGGCCAACAACCTGATGCAGCGCCTGAAAAAGGAGTACGAGAAGTTTTGGACGCCCGCTCGCGACGCCGCCCGCGAAAAAGAACACCTCACCCGCGCCCAGGTGAGCACACTGGCCAGCATCGTGGAGGCCGAGCAGCAGCAGCACGCCGACGAGCGCCCCCGCATCGCGGCCGTGTACCTGAACCGGTTGAAAAAGGGCATGAAGCTGCAAGCCGACCCAACGGTGGTGTATGCCAACCGCGACTTTACCATCAAGCGCGTGCTGAACGTGCACCTGCAAAAAGATTCGCCATACAACACCTATAAGTACGCCGGCCTGCCCCCGGGGCCTATCGACCTGCCCAGCATCGCCAGCATCGACGCCGTGTTGCATCCCGAGGAAAACAACTACCTGTATTTCTGCGCTAAAGACGACTTTAGCGGCTACCACGCCTTTGCTGCCAATGAGGCCCAGCACATTTTGAACGCCCACCGTTATCAAGCCGCGCTGAACCGGTCGGGGATTCGGTAGTCAGTGGCGCGATTTAGGGATCAGCCGAAAAATGAGTCGGCCTAAAAAAGAACGTCGTGGGGGGGGTGGGGGGGGAGAGACCCCCGCCCCGACTGGATTTTT
>JANPOR010000098.1:0-3655 GCA_031428075.1 Hymenobacter sp.
TCCGTTTGAAATGATCTGCCTTTATGCCACCGCTCTTCAAAAATTGTTTTTAATTCCGGTACCAACGTATCAATGTCACCGGCTCCCACCGTGGCCATTACCTCGATGGCATCGGTTTTAGCGGCGGCCAGCACCTGGGCTTTGGTTTGAATGGATTTAACCGGGCTGGTGATGTTGGCTAGAATAATTTCTGACGTAACACCGGACAGCGGCAGTTCGCGGGCGGGGTAAATATCCAACAAAATTGCCTCATCTGCAATACTTAAGCTGCGCGAAAAGCCATCAGCAAAATCTCGCGTGCGGGTAAACAAGTGGGGCTGGAAAACCACGCGCAGCCGCCGCCCCGGATACAGTGCCCGCACCGAACGCAAAAACGCTTCGATTTCCCGCGGATGGTGAGCATAGTCGTCCAGATACACGCGCCCGCCGGGGCCCGTCGCCACGAACTCAAAGCGCCGTTTCACGCCCCGGTAAGCGGCTACAGCGGTCGTAAGCGGCACGCCGGCCACGCCTTCGAGCTGCGCCACAGCGGCGGCGGCGAGCATATTCTCCACGTTGTGAAAGCCGGGCACGGCTAGCACTAAGCCCGGCGCATTGCCCAGGGGCCCTTGCAAATCAAAATGAAATTCTTGCCCCCGGGCTACTACATTCGCGGCAAATAATTCGATGCCCGGCGCGGCTGCCAAGCCGTAATGGATAATGCGGACGCCCGCCGGTGCAGCCTGGGCCACGCTAGGATCAGCGGTATGATTGACGAGCAGCGTGCCACCGGGCTTAATTTGCCCCACAAACTGCCGGAAAGAAGCAATTAGCGCGTCCTGGTCGCCGTAAATATCGAGATGGTCGGCGTCGGTGCTTGTCACGATGGCCACGTCGGGATGCAACGTGAGAAAGCTGCGGTCGTACTCGTCGGCTTCGACCACGACGGGGGCCCCGGGCGACTGAGGCAGCAACAGGTTACTGCTCAGGTTTACGGCGATGCCGCCTAGGAAGGCCCCGGCGTCGTGGCCGGCGTCGTGCAGCAAATGAGCCACCATGCTGCTGGTAGTGGTTTTGCCGTGGGTGCCGGCCACCGCAATCGTGCGCCGGCCCTGCGTGAGTACGCCCAGCACTTGGCTGCGCTTGCGGATGTCGTAGCCCTCGGCGCACAGCCAAGCCCACTCGCGGCTGTCGGACGGAATGGCAGGCGTGAGCACCACCAATGTTTGGGCTTTATTGCTCTTAATTTCGGCCGGAATATTCTCCACGTTGTCGGCGTAGTGCACGGCAATTCCTTCTGCTTGCAAAGCTTGTGTCAGCGGCGTTTCGGTTTTATCGTAACCGCTGACCTGATGGCCATTAGCACGAAACCAACGCGCGAGCGCCGACATGCCGATGCCACCAATACCGAGGAAAAAAACGTAAGGGAATTGGTTCAATTTTGTAAATTATAAATTTTGAATTATGATTTATAAGCTGAATAAAAATACATGTCTCATATCCACCGAAAAAAATAATTAGTAAATAGTATCACCGGGATTTATCATTCAAGATTTATTTATGAGCCCAATTAACTCATCTACGATAGTCGTTGTGGCGTTGGGCCGGGCAAGTGCTTTTACCCGCTTTTGCAATTGCTGCTGTCGTTCGGGGTCGGCCAGCAAGCGCAGCGCCTCGTCGTAGAGGCGAGCAGCGGCGTGCTCGTCGGCGATGAGCACGGCGGCCCCCTTGCCCGCCAGGGCCAGGGCGTTTTTCGTTTGGTGGTCTTCGGCCACGTTAGGCGACGGCACCAAAATACTAGCCTTGCCAGTGAGGCATAATTCACTCACCGACAAGGCCCCGGCGCGGCTCACTACCACGTCGGCGGCGGCATAGGCCAGGTCCATCCGGCCGATGAATTCGAGGGCGTGCAGGCCGTTAGCAACGTGAGGCGCAGCCTGTTCTTCGGCTTCGGGGAAGTAGAGCTTGCCGGTTTGCCAGAGCAGTTGCGCGCCGGCTTCGCGCAGGCGCGGCAGGGCAGCGGCCGTGGCTAGGTTGAGGGTGCGGGCCCCCAGGCTGCCGCCCACGACGAGTAGCGTCCGCTTATTGGGGTCGAGGCCGAAGAACTTCAGGGCTTCGGCCCGGCCGCCACCGCCGATTTCGGCCCGCACGGGGTTGCCGGTAAGCACAATTTTTTCCTGCGGAAAGAACTTATCCATGCCCTCGTAGGCCACGCAGATGCGGCCCACGCGGCGCGCCAACAGTTTGTTTACTAGTCCGGCATAAGAATTTTGCTCCTGAATAAGCGTAGGGATATTGCGGCTGGTGGCGGCCAGTAGCACTGGGGCCGAGGCGTAGCCCCCTACCCCAACCACAGCGTCGGGCCGAAATTCCTCCAGTAGTTTTCCGGCCTTGCGTACCGAGCGAAACACTTTCATCGGAAACAGCAGATTTTGGGGCGTGAGGCGGCGCTGCAGGCCGCTAATGTCGAGGCCCACGATGTCGTAGCCAGCCTCCGGCACGCGCGTCATTTCCATACGACCGTTGGCCCCAACGAAAAGAATAATTGCGTCGGGATAGCGACGGCGCAACTCGTTGGCGATGGCCACGGCTGGGAATATATGCCCGCCGGTGCCACCGCCGCTGATGATGATACGCAGGGGATTATTTGACATTTCGCGCAAGGTTTCGCGAGGTTAAAAATTAAGTTACGCTAGTTACTTAGAAGTCATTTGATTACTACTCCCTACTTTCTTGGAATGCGTGGCGCGTCCGGGTCGGTGCCAACCACAGGGCGCACTTCGGGCTCGCCTCTGCTCACGGCTAGGATAATGCCGATGCTGATGCCGGTGAAAATCAGCGACGTGCCACCCATGCTCAGCAGCGGCAACGGTAGGCCAGTGATGGGCCCCAGGCCCACAGCCACGCCCATGTTCACCAGCGCTTGCAGCACGAGGCTGAAGCTCAGGCCTGCCGAGAGCAGGCCTCCAAAGGCCCCGTAGCTGTTCATTACCGTTTTAAGCCCCCGGTACAGAAACGCTAAATAGAGCAACAGTACCACGGCCCCACCGAGCAGGCCGTATTCTTCGATGATGATGGCAAAAATAAAGTCGGAGTACGGGTGGGGCAGAATGTTGCGCTCGGTGCTTTTGCCGGGGCCCTTGCCAGCGATGCCACCGGTGGCGATGGCGATGTAGCTGTGTTCGAGCTGAAATGGCGTCTTTTTGTCGGGGTTCGAGAAGTTTTCGAGGCGCGACTGCACCGTTTTGAAGCGCTGGCCGGTGGCCAGGCCCGCCCCGCCCACCACCACGCCGATGGCCACCATCACGGCCATTTGTTTGAGCGGTACCCGACCGATGAACATCAGCAGCAGGCAGGTGGCGAACAGCAGCAGGGCCGTAGAGGCGTTGCTGAGGATGATCAACCCGCAAATCACGCCGACCCAGAGCATCACCGGCAGCAGCGTCGATCTGAAGTCGTGCAGGTGCTGCTGGCGGCGGCTGAGCATTGAGGCCAAGTGCGAAATCAGCGCCAGCTTGGCCAGGTCCGACGGCTGAAAGGTTTGGTTGATGACCGGAATAGTGAGCCAGCGCGAAGCGTCGTTGAGCGTAGTGCCGCCCACGAAGAACGTAAATAGCAGCAGTGGCACCGAAATCAGCAACGCGTAGAGCGACAGCCGCGAGTAGTGGCGGTAGTC
>JANPOR010000099.1:0-6542 GCA_031428075.1 Hymenobacter sp.
GCTAGTGGCTGAGAAACCTTAGATAGTCGGGTACAATTTGGCTAGTTTGATGCGGGCGTCGGCGGTTGTGAATTGCCAGTTTCGCGGTTTCAGTTTGGTATTTTGCTGGTTTTTCCAGCGTTCGACGGCTACTTGCACAGCGGCTTTGTCGGCAAAGAGGCGGTTGAGGGCCTGACGGCCGAGGACGGCAAACTCGATTTCGGCCCTATTGAGCCACGAGCCGTGGACGGGGGTGTAGACGATTTCCATCCGCTGCAGGTACGCCCGGGCCACGTCGGGGGGGAAATGGTCGTAGAAGAAGCTGACTTTGTGCGTGCCAAGGTTGTCCATGACCCAGCGCACTTTTTTGGCGTCGCGGTAGGTCGTGTCCATCAGCCGGGCCACAAAACGTACCCACGTGGCGGCCCGGTGGTCGTCCTCGACGCTCAACTCGCGCCAGCCCCGCAGCGGTTCAGTGGCCACGAACAACTCGGCCACGCCGCGCCGCACGTACTCCGAATCGTGGTAGCGCTGCCCATTAGCAGCAGTAAACAGCTGCTGTTCAATCAGCTGCTTGGGCGATTCGTCCAGGCAGACAACGGGGTAGTCGGCGTCGTAGGGCTGCTCGTAGAGGTCGAGCACCTGCTCCATCTGGCAGACGAAGGCCGCGCTTTGCGCGGCCGGAATCACCCACTGGGTCGGTTTGAGAAAAGGCTTAAGTTCGTTTTTTTTAGCAATCGCGCCACCATCGTCGTCGAAATATGCTCGACGACTTCCAGTTCCACGAGCCGGTCGGCCAGCACCTGCAAGCGCCAGGCGGGTGCTTCGTCGGGCGGCGACTGGCACACCAGGGCCAACAGGTGGGCTTCGACCCGGCCGTCTATCTTCTTGTCCGAGCGGGTCTTGCGTACCTTGGGCGCGAACAGGGCCAGGCCCTCTTCGCAGAACTGGCGCCGGACACGTTCCACCGTTTTGGTACAGGTGCCCAGCACGGTGGCCAACTCGGTGGCTGTTCGCCGCCCGGTGTGCTCGTCGCTATTGAGCAGAATCTGAATTTGGCGGAGTTTGAGCGAATGCAACTTGTATTTCTGGCGCCACCCTTCCAGGGTCTGGCGTTCTTCGGGCGTGAGGTAAAGGCGGTAAAGGGTCATCGTAAAGCAGTTGTTTAGCGATAAACCATACCAGACACGTTACTATCTCTCAGCCACTAGTAGCTAGCGGGGCTTTTTGTTGCTTCAAGTCTCGGTGGGTTATTCGTCCGGCTGGCGCAGCGGCACCTGGCCACTTTGGATGCGGGCCACCACGCTGACGACGAACTAGTTGTGTTCGTGCCGCGGGCCCCGCTCGCACCTTTGCCGCGTTCGGAAGCTACCGCGCGGCCGGCTCTCTAATATTTACATTGTGGACTGCTAATAGCAGCCATTGCGCCTTTTCTTTGGTGACAACCCAAGTAAAAATGCCTTGCCGCGGGACGCGTGGCGTGCCGTCAGGGTCGAAATCGCCGGTTATTCCCCATTGCATGTGAATGATGGCCAAATCCGATTTCATGTACTTGATATCAATCTTGTTGGTGGTCCAAATGCTTGTTTTGAAGATGGTGGCGTGCTTTTCCTTGTGATTGGCAACAGCTTCGGCTCGCTTTTTCAGCCACGTCCCGCCGACGGTAATAAAGTCCACATCGGGGCGGAGCAGGGTTCCCATCGAATCCATGTTGTGGGTATTCCAGTAATGACCCCATTTCGTGGCTATTTGGTTTAGGGCCCGCAGGTCGTCGCCGGCATACTTCTTAGGTGTTTGTCAATGGCCGGCTAACGAGCTCAGGCAAGCAAGGATGACCAAAAAGATAGCAGCACGCATAACTTTTGATTTTACACCGGTGAGCAAAAAATAGGAATGTCACTCTTTTCTTTCACAGGGCGATAAGCCACATGCGTGGGTGATTCAAGTGTAATATAGTAAAAGTAAAATTTCGTGTCTTGGCTTGGGGTAACGTAACAAGCATGGTATCAGCGGGAATTCCGGTGCTGGATTCCTGGCGGCTGCGCTCGGGTTTGTAACTCACCGCAACAGCTGGTACGCTCCTAAAAGGCAGCCCCGCCACTCGTCCCGGCCGACCCCGAACGTACCTTTGGCCCGTGCAACAGTTAGAACAAGACCTCAAAACCGCGCTGCAAACCGCCGCCCAGGCCGTTTTCGGCGTTGAAGTTTCCGCCGCCAGCCTCACGCTCCAGCCCACGCGCAAGGAGTTTGCCGGCAGCTTCACCCTCGTCACCTTCCCGCTCACCAAAATGCTGGGTCAGGGCCCCGAGCCCCTCGGCCGAGCCTTGGGCGAGTGGCTGCAAGCCCACGAGCCCCGCGTGAGCGGTTA
This sequence comes from Hymenobacter sp., assembly GCA_031428075.1. Classification (GTDB taxonomy): domain Bacteria; phylum Bacteroidota; class Bacteroidia; order Cytophagales; family Hymenobacteraceae; genus Hymenobacter. The sequence continues at coordinate 2,348 of JANPOR010000099.1, forward strand.
CAACGTGGTGAAAGGGTTCCTGAACCTGGAAATTGCCGACGCCGAGTGGCTCAAGCTGTTTGCCGAGATGCGCCAGCAGCCGGCCACGACCCCCGTGCCTACTGATGGCCCCCAGCGCGTGGTGGTCGAGTATTCTTCGCCCAACACCAACAAGCCCTTGCACTTGGGGCACTTGCGTAACAATTTCCTGGGTTACTCAGTGGCCGAAATCCTGAAAGCCACCGGCGCCACCGTCACCAAAGCCAACTTGGTGAACGACCGCGGCATCCACATCTGCAAGTCGATGCTGGCCTACCAGCGCTTCGGCCACGGCGAAACGCCCGAAAGCGCCAACATGAAGGGCGACCACTTGGCCGGCAAGTACTACGTGCTCTTCGACCGGCATTACCGCGAAGAAGTGCGCCAGCTCGAAGCCGAAGGCGTGGCCCCCGACATCGCCAAAAAGAGGGCTCCGCTAATACTCGACGCCCAGCAGATGCTGGTGCAATGGGAAGCCGGTGACGAGGAAGTAATGGCCCTCTGGCACCGCATGAATAGCTGGGTTTATGACGGCTTCAACGAAACCTACCGCACCATCGGCGTCGACTTCGACAAGTTTTACTACGAATCGGGTACCTACCTGCTCGGCAAGGAGCGGGTAGAGGAAGGCCTGGCCAAAGGCGTATTTTTTCAGAAAGCCGACGGTTCGGTATGGGTTGATTTACGGACCGAAGGGCTCGACGAAAAACTGGTGCGCCGCGCCGACGGTACCAGCGTTTACATCACCCAGGACTTGGGCACGGCCGAACTGAAGTACCAGGATTTCCACTACGACTCATCGGTGTACGTAATCGGTGACGAGCAGAATTACCACATGCAGGTGTTGCAAGCCACGCTCACCAAGCTGGGTAAGCCCTACGCCGCCGCCATCCACCACCTCAGCTACGGGATGGTGGACCTGCCCTCCGGCAGGATGAAATCGCGCGAGGGCACCGTGGTCGACGCCGACGAATTGGTGGCCGACGTGGTGGCCGCCGCCCGCGCCGCTACCCTCGAAAAAGGCAAAACCGAAGGCCTCACCGACGCCGAACTGGCCGAGCTGTACCACCTGCTGGGCTTGGGGGCCCTCAAGTACTACCTGCTGAAGGTCGACCCGAAGAAACGGATGCTGTTCAACCCCGAAGAGTCGGTGAGCCTGGAGGGGCACACGGGGCCCTTCATCCAGTATTCTTACGCCCGCATCGCCGCCATCCGCCGCAAAGCCGCCGAGCTGGGCATCGCCGAAGTGGCGGATCTCAGCGCAATTGCCGGCCTCGAAGGCACCGAGCGCGAGCTAGTGCAGGAACTGGCGCGCTACCCTGCTGTGGTGGCCGATGCCGCCCGCACGTTGTCGCCCGCTGTGGTGGCCCAGTACGCTTATGACCTCGCCAAAGCCTACAACCGCTTCTACGCCGAAGTGTCTATCTTCCAAGAAACTGATCAACTGAAGCGCAGCCTGCGCGTGGCGCTGTCGGCGCGGGTGGGCGACCAAATCAAGGTTTCGTTGGGCCTGCTGGGCATCCAGGTGCCCGAGCGGATGTAGATCTTAACGGCCGGGCCCGAAACGATAATTTCCCGAAAAAATATGAACAGCGTCGCCGTTTACTGCGGCTCCAGTGCCGGAGCCAACCCCGCGTATGTTGCGCAGGCGCAAGCCCTGGGCGCGGCCCTGGCGGCCCAAAACCTTACCCTTGTGTACGGCGGCGGACGCGTGGGTCTGATGGGGGCCCTGGCCGATGCGGTGCTAACCCATGGTGGCCGGGTGGTGGGCGTCATCCCGACCTTTCTGGCCGATAAAGAGTTGGCGCACACAGGCTGTACTGAGCTTCACGTTGTGGGCTCGATGCACGAGCGCAAACTGCTGATGGCCGACCGTGCCGATGCTTTCATCGCCATGCCCGGCGGCTACGGCACCCTCGAAGAGCTGTTCGAAGTCCTCACCTGGGGCCAACTCGGCCTGCACTGCAAGCCCGTGGGCCTCTTGAACGTGGCCGGCTTTTACGACCACCTGCTGGGGGCCCTCGACCGGATGCGCGACGACCAATTGCTGCGCCCCGAAAACCGAAGCGCTTTATTAGAAGACAGCAGCCCCACCGGCTTACTCGTCAAGCTGGCCGACTACCGCCCAGCGCAGGTCGAGAAATGGCTCGATCCGAGCACCACGTAGCGCCGCAGGCGGCCTACCAGAAACCTTGCGGCGGCCGCGGCGGTTGAAGCGGCATCTTCCTTCCAACGCCTTCACTCCCATGAGAAACTCCTTATCACGCCTGTTGGGCTTGGGCACGCTGGCCGTGACTGGCCTGTCGGCCATAACATTTGCCAATCCGTCCAAAATGGAAACTATTGCCCCCGCACCCGCCACTGTGTACGATTTCACCGTTAAAACCATCGACGGCAAAGACATGAAATTGAGCCAGTACAAAGGCAAAAAACTGCTCATCGTCAACACTGCCTCGAAGTGTGGCTTTACGCCGCAGTACAAAGAACTGGAGGAGCTGTCGAAAAAGTACGGCGATAAGGTGACCGTGCTTGGCTTTCCGTCCAATAGCTTCAACCAGGAACTGAATACTAATAGGGAAGTGGCTGCCTTTTGCGAAAAGAATTTCGGCGTGACGTTCCCGCTGTTTGCCACTGCCCCCGTGAAGGGTGACGAAGCCTCGCCGCTCTACAAGTTCTTGGCCGACAAGCGCAAAAACGGCGCGGTAAGCGACGCCCCCAGCTGGAATTTCTGCAAGTACTTGATTGATGCCCAGGGCCACGTTGTAAAATTTTACCCTTCCGGAGTGACTCCGTTGAGCCAAGAGCTGTTGGCTGACATCAAGAAGTAGTCCGCCGCATAAAAATAACAGAAGACGCCATGCCGAATACGGCGAAGTACGGTGTGCTTTTTCCTGATAACTCACCCGGTTGTCCTTCCAGTCGCAGCGAAGAAGTTGGGCAGCGAGTCCAGATTTCCCGCTGTAACCGGAAGGACAACCGGGTTTTTGTTTGTCATCCTCTTCATTTTATGTCTCCCTGGATTTCCGCTTTCCGCCCGCGCACGCTGCCGCTTGCGCTGGCTAGTATCCTCACCGGCGGCTTCCTCGCGGCGGCGGCGGGCCGGTTCAACGGCCCCGTTGTGGCCCTGGCGGCCCTCACTACGGTACTGCTGCAAGTGCTCAGCAACCTCGCCAATGACTACGGCGACTCCCAAAATGGGGCCGATAGCATCCACCGCGAGGGCCCCCGGCGGGCCGTGCAAAGTGGGGCCATCACCCCGGCCCAGATGAAGCGGGGGATGCTGATCTGCGGCCTGCTAGCTTTTGCCAGCGGCTTGGCGTTGTTGTGGGTGGCGCTGGGCGTGGCCGGCGTGGGGCTCCTACTGGGCTTCCTGGCGCTGGGCCTGGCCGCCATCTGGGCGGCGGTAAACTACACGGCCGGGGCCCGGCCCTACGGCTACGCGGGCCTGGGCGATGTATCGGTATTTCTGTTTTTTGGCTTTGTAGGCGTGTGCGGCACCTACTTCTTGCAGGCCCACACGCTGCCACTGGCCGTACTGCTGCCCGCCGCCGCGCTAGGTTGCTTCGCCACGGCGGTGCTGAACGTCAACAATATCCGCGACATTAAATCCGATGTACTGGCCGGCAAAATCACCATTCCTGTTCGGCTGGGGCCCCTTCACGCCCGGCGCTACCACTGGCTGCTACTGGTGCTTGGGCTGGGCTGCGCCACGGTATATGTAGCCCTGACATACAATCATTCGCCTTGGCAATGGCTATATGTGCTATCCGCGCCACTGTTTTTGTTTAACGCCATTCAAATATGGCAACGCCAAGAATCTATGCAAGTTGACCCGCTGCTGAAGCAAATGGCACTGAGCACACTGGTGTTTACGGTGCTATTCGGGGTGGGGCAGGTGGTGGGCTGACAAAACTAGATTTCGCGGCTTAAAAAAATCTCGAATCGGTTTATGAGATATGTAATCTGAGTAATTAATTTGGATTAGTACTCAGTTGATTCATTTTCTCCTTAACATGCAGTGCTACTTATGTAACCTGATAGCAACCTTTGGTAATTTTTAGAGCAGTAAGAAACATTACTATAAATAATCAAATTAGCAACAGTAATAACTTACTTACTATCTGAATAAATTACCCACACACATTAGTGCTACCTCACTGTGATACTAATTTCTTTT